>NZ_JAJAPB010000005.1 GCF_026226615.1 Geovibrio ferrireducens | reverse complement strand
CAGTTCCATGTATGGAACTGCGCCGTGCGAAGCGAAGCCGTGTTTACCACGGCGCAAGCGTGTGCGGAAAAAACACAGGATGTAGTTTTTGGAGCGGCAAGTGATAGATTGCTTCACTCCTGCGGAGTTCGCAATGACGCAAACAGTTCCATGTATGGAACTGCGCCGTGCGAAGCGAAGCCGTGTTTACCACGGCGCGAGCGTGTGTAAAAATTTCCATGGATGGCAAATTTTTGCTGTAAGAGAGGACGCGGCAGTCCCCCTGCCCTCCATTGTGAAAGGAGGGCATTCTGCGTTTATATGCAATAACTTCCCCCTTTTTTAAAGGGGGATAAGAGGGGGATTTTCAGGTACAGGCAGTCTTATCCCTTCACGCCGGCAGTCTGACCGCTTCTGCGGATGGCAAACTTTGCTTTAAAGTCAAACCAGTGCCTTGTCCCTGCTTTTTATATAGCTGACCAGATCTTCAATAGTCACAACAGGATAGGAGTGAGCCTTCCCGAATGCGAGAACCTCCGGCGTTCTTGCCATTGTTCCGTCCGGGTTGGTGAGTTCGCAGAGAACTCCGTAAGGTCTGAGCCCGGCAAGGCGCATGAAGTCTACTGTTGCCTCCGTATGCCCCTTTCTCTCCAGAACACCGCCTTTTCTTGCTCTCAGGGGAAACACATGCCCCGGTTTGTTGAGGTCGGACGGTTTTGCACCGTCTTTTATTGCTGCTCTGACTGTGGTTACTCTGTCAGCGGCGGAAACTCCGGTGGTTACCCCCTCGGCCGCCTCAATAGTCACGGTGAAGCCTGTTCCGTAGCTGCTGGTATTGTTCTGAACCATCATGGGAAGCTCAAGCTCGGCTGTCTTTTCTTCCGTGAGACACAGGCAGACTATCCCGCTGCACTCCCTGATGAGAACAGCCATCTGCTCAGGGGTGATTGTTTCTGCGGGGAATATCAGATCCCCCTCATTTTCTCTGTCCTCATCGTCAAGAACAAGGATTCCGCCGCCGTTTTTCAGCGACATGAGGGCGTCTTCGACTCTTTCGAATGATGTTTTGGGTAAAATGCATTTCTGATTCACGTATAAACCTCTTCATTTTCGTAAATCAGGGCAAGATTCAAGGGGAAAACTAAGGCATGGTTTGTTCGGCATGCGTTTAATCCTCTTTCGTCCGGACTGTACCGTCGGCTTCGGATTCTCACCGAATCTGCTGACCTTTGCACCAGTGCAAAGCGCTCGCGGGCTTGCCCGTTGGGCTTACCGCCGGTGGGGAGTTTCACCCCGCCCTGAGAATATGCTGTTATTATAGTCTTTTAGATTTCCGTGTCAATGGCTGTAATTTTCTGTTACCGATTGTTACACACGTACAGTAAATAAAAATTGACAGACTATGCAAACGCGTATTCAGCGGTGTTCTGTGGTTATTTTTGTTCCTTGTCATGGAAAGTTGACAAACGTCTAAGTTCTTAAATACAAGTGGTTTCAGCCTTTTTAATATATTCTGTCAACTAATATTGACATCCGGCTGGCACGCTAGAATTAATAAATGACTTGTACTAAAGCGTTTTATTTCTGGCATCGATGTTGCTTTATAGTATGCATGGAAAATACTGAGAATCTCGAAATACTTTTTGCCGAAGATGAAGAAGAACTCAGAAGAGGGGTATGCCTCTACTTCAGAAAGTTCGGATATAAAGTTACGGAAGCTGCCAACGGATTGGCATGTATAGAAAAAATAAAGGAAAAGGAAAGCACCGGAAAAGGCTTTGATCTCATCCTCTTAGATATGATGATGCCGGAAATGACAGGACTTGAGGTTCTTGATTTTCTGCACAGAACAGGCCTCAGAACCCCGGTTTTACTCATAACAGGTTATCTGGATGTGAGACCGGAGGACGAGCATTCCAGAGAGATGATAATAGGCATGCTGCATAAACCGTTTAGTCCATCTGAACTCATTGAGAGTACACACACAATTTTGCAAAGGAGCAGAATATCATGAGCTCGGTTATTTTCAGAATCGGCGTTTCCGCCACGGCAGTTTCAGGAATTTTTATGGCATTGTTCGAATACTTAAATATCAGCGCTGTTTCCGCTGCAAAAATGGGGCTTTTTCTCCTCATGTCTTTTTTGGGCATGGCTGCGGCGGCAATAAAGGCAACAAGGATATATCATGCAGGAACTGACTGACAAAACAGGCGTTTATCTGTCGCTTTGCGCCGGAGCCGCGGCTTCGGCGGCCGTTTTCTTCACTGGCGGCATGCTGTCGTTTTTTATTACGCTCATCCTGAGTGCGGTGTGCGTTTTCGCTTCTTATTTTTCGGCGTTAAAGACGGCAGAAAAATGCGGCATACGCTCAGAAGCTGACAAGCAGGCCGAGATGAACAAACTTCAGGAGTTTATGAAGTGTACAAAGAAGCTCCTTGATGACCGTGCAGATCTCATGCCGATGTTCTCCATTCAGCTTAGAAAAGTCATAAAGGACACGGAAGAATCCGCCAATGAGATCAGCAGCAACTTTATGAGCATAGTTGAGCAGGTGGAGAACCACAGCGAACTCGCAGGTTCAGCAATCTCAAACCTTATGGAGAATGACAGAGGCGGTCAGTCCATGATGGAAAAAAACCGTAAAGTTCTTCTGGAAGTAATAAAAACCCTAAAAGAAACCGGTTCTTTTTCAGATCTCATAAGCTTGCGCCTCAGCCAGATTATGGAAGGCGCTAACAAGGTCAACGCAACTGTCTCACAGGTGGAGTACATAGCGGATCAGACAAACCTTCTCGCCCTGAATGCGGCTATAGAGGCGGCAAGGGCAGGGGAACACGGAAGAGGCTTCGCCGTTGTGGCGGACGAGATAAGGAAGCTCTCCGAGCAGTCCAACCGTTTTGCAATGGAGATAAGAAACTCGGTAAAAATAATCACAAACGATATAGAGGGCATTTACAGCGAATCATCCAGCAATGCCAGCAGAATGAACGAGCTTGCCGTCTCCTCTGAGCACGATGTGGACGAAGCGCTGAGTCTTCTTGACGGCGGAATCAATTCCGCAAAGGAAACAATCAGATGCCTTCAGGAAGAAACAGCGAAAACCGCAGAGCGCATAAGGGGAATAGTAATTTCTCTCCAGTATCAGGATATAAACAGGCAGAGGATTGAGCACGTCATAGACCCTCTTGAAATAGTGGGCAAAGACCTTGTGCATATGTCCGCTGCAATGGACGATGTGGGGGGGAACCTCTGCACGCTCCGTCTGAGCGATTTGGGCGCGCACCTCAAGACCATGTACACCATGGAAAGTGAAAGAGAGATATTTGAAAAACACATAAAAGGGTTCACCTCTAATACGGCAGGCAAAAGCAGAAAAGGGAAAGCAGCAGCCGCAGAGGCGGACAATGTTGAATTATTTTAGGAGAATAAAATGTTAGACATCAGAGAGGAAAAAATCGGTTCTGACTGTGTTCTTTCCTTATCAGGCGATCTGACCGTGTGCAACATAGGGCAGGTCAGGGAAAAACTTATGGAGCTTTATTCCACGGAAGATCACGTAAGAGTTAATATTGCCGGAGAATCCAGTATAGATTTCACGTTCTTCCAGCTTATGTGTTCTGCCCACCGGACATTTTCATCTGGCGGGAAGCATATATCATTCGATAAAACCGAGGGCTGCCCGCTGGATCTTAAAAAGTTCAGCCTCGGTTTTTCAAGACGTTCCGGGTGCAGCAATGATAAATGCGGAAACTGCCTTTGGGTGGTTAAGGAGAGTGTTTGATGGGAAAAATGATTCTTAGTGTGGATGATTCCGCCAGCATACGCCAGATGGTTAAGTTTACCCTCACGAAAGAAGGGTACGAGGTTATCGAAGCCGGAGACGGAGCGGACGCTCTCTCAAAAGTTGCAGGGAAAAAGATCGATATGGTCGTAACCGACCTTAACATGCCCAACATGGACGGCATAACGCTGATAAAAGAGCTGAGAAAACAGGCCGCCTTTAAATTTATACCGATAATAATGCTGACTACTGAATCGCAGGACTCAAAAAAACAGGAAGGGAAAGCGGCAGGCGCTACGGGCTGGATAGTAAAACCCTTTAAGCCCGAACAGCTTCTGGGAGTAGTTAAGAAAGTGTTAGGATAGGATTATGTCCGCTGATATTCATAAACAGGCATTCGTAACCGAAGCCGGGGAGCTCCTTGAGGAGCTTGAGCATTCTTTGATGGAACTTGAAAACACGCCGGATGATTCTGATCTGGTGGCTAAGGTTTTCAGAGCCATGCATACCATTAAAGGCTCCGGTTCGATGTTCGGATTTGACAACCTCGCCGCATTCGTACACGGCATAGAGACAGCCTACGACCTTGTGCGTGAGGGGAAACTCGCAGTTACTCAGGAGATGATAGAGAACTCTCTGAAAGCCTGCGATGTTATCAAAGAGATGGTGGCGGATGAAACTATTGATTCCTCCGGCGGTGACGCTGCCGCAATCAAGGATTTCTTCTCTGCTCTCCGGAGCGGCGGTGACGCTGCTGATAAACCTGCTGAAAAAGCCAAGGAGAGCAAAAGCTCTCTGACCACTTTCAGGGTTCAGTTCAAACCCCATGAGGACATTTTTACCAGAGGGGTAAATGTTCAGCTTCTTCTTAACGAGATGGCGGAGCTGGGTGAATGCAAAGTTATTGCTCATTCAGAGAATATCCCATATCTCGATGAGCTTGAGAGCGAAAAATGCTATGTAAACTGGGATATAATACTCACCACTGACAAGGGTGAAAATGCCATACGCGATGTCTTTATTTTTGTTGAGGACGACTGCGATATAACAATAACTCCCGTTGCCTTTTATGACGGGGAATCCTCCGATGAACACGAAAGAATCGGGGAAATCCTTGTGGAAAAAGGGGATATATCCCGAATCGAGCTTGAAGCCATTCTGGCAGAGAAAAAACGTCTGGGCGAAATTCTGGTCGAGAAAGGCGTTGTTCCTCCTTCTGCAATTGCTGCTGCCCTTGAGGAACAGAAGCATATCAAGGAAATAAAAGCCAAAAAGATTGAGGCGGAGGGTATGACCTCCATAAGGGTTCAGTCTGATAAGCTGGACTTCCTTGTGGATCTCGTCGGTGAGCTTGTTACTGTGCAGGCGCGCCTCAGCCAGACAGCGGCGAGGAAAAACGAGCCCGAACTCCTTAAAATTGCGGAGGATGTGGAAAGGCTTGTGTGGGACCTCCGTGATAATACCATGAGCATACGCATGCTCCCCATCGGCTCCACATTCAGCAAATTCAACAGGCTTGTGAGAGACCTTTCCCACACTCTGGGCAAGAAGATAGACCTGGTCACCGAAGGCGCTGAGACCGAGCTGGACAAAACTGTCATCGAAAAGCTCAATGACCCGCTGGTGCACCTCATAAGAAACAGCATAGACCACGGCCTCGAAATGCCAGAGGAGAGAAAAGCCGCAGGTAAGAAAGAGACAGGGACAATAACGCTCAGTGCCAGACATTCAGGCGACAGCGTTCTCATACAGATCACCGATGACGGCAGAGGCATAGACCCTGAAAAGGTTCGCAAAAAAGCCGTTGAAAAAGGGCTTATAGCCGAAACAGCCGAACTCACCCCGAAGGAAGCATGCGAACTTATACTTGCACCGGGTTTTTCCACTGCGGAGGCTGTTTCCAATATTTCCGGCCGCGGGGTCGGCATGGATGTGGTGAAGAAGAATATAGAGGCTCTCAAGGGCACTCTGGATATTTCTTCCGAAAAAGGTTCTGGAACTGTGATAAGCCTCAAGCTACCCCTCACACTGGCTATTATAGACGGCCTTCTGATCAGGGTTGCGGATCAGTTCTTCATAATACCTCTTGCTGTGGTGGAGGAGTGCATAGAGCTTACCCCGAAAGACATAGCCAATTCCCATGGACGCAGCATAATTCAGGTTCGCGGCGACATAGTGCCCTACATAAAGCTCCGTGAGCTTTTCGGAATCAGGGGCGATGTGCCTGAAATTCAGCAGATAGTTGTTACAGAGATAGACGGAAGAAGAGTGGGCTTCGTGACCGATGCCGTAATAGGCGACCACCAGACGGTTATAAAATCACTCGGAAAAATATTCAAGGAGGTTCACGGGGTATCGGGAGCATCGATACTCGGCGACGGATCGGTTGCACTGATCATCGATGCCGTGAAGATATATCATGGCATAGAATAGATACATTTTTAGTAAATTTTTTTATCTGAAAACCTTGGAGGTTATTATGTTGAAGAATCTGAAGATCGGCATGAAACTGCTGATAGGCTTCGGGATTGTCCTTCTGCTTACCGTTATGGTGGGTCTTGCGGGATACACCGGAATGAACAAAGTTCTCGGAAGCGTGGAGTATTCCGAAGATATGTGGACTGTTGGCGAATACATACTCAAAGCACGCCAGCAGGAGAAAAACTACGTAATAAGACATGATCAGGCTTCTCTGGACAATATACACAAAGAGCTTGACGGGCTTAAGGCAAGGGCTGAGGAAACATCCAAAAAGATGAACAATCAGGCCATCACCGCTGATGTAAACAAGATACTGGACGGAGTAAGCAAATACGAAGCAGCTTTTGATAAGTATGTTGCTGTGGATAAATCGAAAGTCGATGATGAAGCAAGGATGGTCACTGCTGCCCTGAACGCCATAGCCGAAGCGGAAAAAATGGCGAAGGATCAGGTTAAGCAGTTTAACGACATTCTTTCCTCATCAAAAGATGCTGCGGCACTTGATGACAAAATGGATAAGGTGAACCGCGCTTATGCCATCATGATGGATATAGCTGAGGCGAGAAGGCTTTTCTGGGTGTTTAAAAGCACAGGGAATCCCAAAGATGCTGAAGGTGTCCGTGAGCGTATAGGAAGAGCCAGAGCAGCGACTGAAAGCCTTAAGGCTTCCTTTGCAAACAAACACAATATAGAAAGCGCAGAATCGCTTATAAAATCTATTAAGGACTACGGCGATAATCTTACGGTTTATGTTGAGCGCAATGCCGAGCAGGTAAAAATCGATCAGGAAATGATCGACAGTGCTAGGGCGGCGGCGGAAGTAACAGCAGTTGCCAATGCAGCAAGCTCCGACATGATGATGTCCGATTTCAGAAGCGCACTTGTGATGATCCTCGTGATGTCTGTTGTGGCTCTTGTATTCGGCATAGCGGCGGGAGTCGTGATTGCCAGAGGCATAACAGGGCCTATAAACATGGGTGTCTCATTCGCGCGGGAAGTTGCGAACGGTAACCTTGATGCGGATATAGACCTCGATCAGAAGGATGAGGTGGGAATGCTCGCCGCAGCCATGAAGGATATGATAAACAAGCTCCGCGGCATAGTTCTGGAGGTCAAGGCAGCTTCGCTTAATGTTTCCTCCGGCAGCGGACAGCTGAGCAGCGCGGCTCAGGAAATGTCTCAGGGCGCAACAGAGCAGGCGGCAGCGGCGGAAGAGGCCTCAAGCTCAATGGAGGAGATGACCTCCAACATAAACCAGAACGCAGACAACGCTCTCCAGACGGAGAAAATTGCCCGCAAAGCAGCGGATGATGCCAAAGAGGGCGGACACGCAGTAGACCAGACAGTGAAGGCGATGAAGGATATAGCCGGCAAAATCTCGATAATAGAAGAGATAGCCCGCCAGACAAACCTCCTCGCACTGAACGCCGCTATAGAGGCAGCAAGGGCAGGCGAGCACGGAAAAGGCTTTGCTGTTGTTGCAAGCGAAGTACGCAAGCTTGCCGAACGCTCACAGGAAGCGGCAAGAGAGATAAGCGAACTCTCCACCACAAGTGTTGAGATAGCGGAAAAAGCGGGCAGTCTGCTCCAGCAGATTCTTCCCGATATTCAGAAAACAGCCGAACTGGTTCAGGAAATAACTGCATCAAGCAGCGAACAGAGAACCGGAGCGGAGCAGATAAACAGCGCGATTCAGCAGCTTGACCAGGTTATTCAGCAGAATGCCGGAGCCTCAGAAGAGATGGCCTCAACTGCGGAAGAACTCTCAAGCCAGGCAGAAGCTCTTGAACAGACAATGCAGTTCTTCAAGATGAAGGACGGATCAGGCATATCCTCAGGCAGACACAGAAAGCCTGCAATCAGGAGCGCACACATTAACTCAAACAAAACCCCCGCGCTTAAACCCGCCAAGGGAAAACAGCAGGGGGAGGGAGTGGAGCTGAACCTTTCGGGCAGCGACCACGATAAACTTGATGACGAGTTTATTAGTTACTGACAAATCGGAGGTAGTTATGTCGGAAAACATAAACGACACTGGAAGCTGCCAGGTGCTTACCTTTAAGATGGGCGAAGAGGTGTTCGGAGTGAACATCATGTCCGTCAGGGAGGTGCTTGACTACACCAATGTTACAAAAGTTCCGCAGACACCGGATTTTATGCGGGGAGTTATCAATCTCAGGGGAAATGTTGTCCCGGTTATTGACCTCAAGCTTAAGTTCGGCATGTCGGCCACAGAACGCACCGTGAACACCTGCATAATCATTGTTGAGGTTTCTCTCGACGGCGAGAGTGCAATTCTGGGTGCACTGGCGGATTCAGTGCAGGAAGTTGTGGACTTTGAAAAAGAGTTCATAGAGCCTGCTCCCCGGATCGGCACACAGCTTAATACTGAGTTTATCCAGGGCATGGCGAAAAAGGGTGAGGGTTTTGTAATCATTCTGAACATTAATAAGGTATTTTCCGCCGATGAACTGAATATGTATTCGGGATTACAGGAAAACGCTTCATAAACCGGGATTTTTCCGGAATTTTATCTGACGACGGATGAGCCGTCACTTTTTCTGACACCGTTGTGAGCGGTAAAAAGGGGAGGGAGCATTGCTCCCTCCCTGAGAACCGTTATATCTGATCTCTGCACGCGCGCAGTTTAACTTTACTGATAAACAGAGCGAGGGATCGAAATGTTCAAGAATATGAAACTTGGAATGAAACTCGGCATGGCTTTCGGGCTGCTCATCCTCATAATCGCTGTACTTGGTACGGTGGCTATGCTGAATATGTCTAGGGTCAAAACGGAGTCGCTTAAGCTCTCCGAGGAATATGTGCCGGAAGTGGAACTGGCCGGTAAGATAGAAAGAACAAACGCTGCTGTTATGCTGAACATGCGTACATACCAGTACACAAAAAGCGATGCAGATTATAAAAATGCGCTGACCGGGTTCTCTGACCTCAGAAAGTATATAGCGGATATTCAGGCCCTGGCCGACAGATCAAAAAACCTGAAGACCCTGAACGCCACCGCAGGTGAAGTGCTTGCTTCCGCAAATGAGTATGAGGGGCTTGCAAAAGCAACTGATGATGTCAACAGAGCCATTCTTTCCTCTCTGGATAAAATGGGTGCGTCTGCCGCTGTTTTTATGAAAAACTCCGAGTCCTATCTGCATCAGCAGGAGCAGGAACTTCTCAGTGAGATAAAAAGCGGTCTGAGCGCGGACAAACTTTCGGAAAGAGCCCGAAAAGTCGCTATGATGAATCAGGTGATGATGGACGGCAACTTCATACGTATAGAGGTGTGGAAAGCGCAGTCAACCGGAGATCTGGAGGCACTGAACGCAACTTTCCCGAAATTTGCCGATATTGAGGAGATTCTTGAAGGGATAACTGCTGTAACCCGCAGGCAGAATAATCTCAATCAGCTTGCAGGGATCAAACAGGCTCTTGCCGATTATGAAAAGGGCATGGAATCTCTGGTTGTTTCATGGAAAGAACTGAACGCACTGGGCGAAAAGCGCGGTGCAGCAGCTGCAAGACTCCTTGAAGGCGCACAGAACATAGCTGTGGCCGGAATGGAACAGACCACGGCTATAGCCCGTCAGGCTGTCTCTGTACTTAACGCATCTGCGTTTACAGTGATGACCGGTCTGATAATTGCGCTTATAATAGGTGTCACCCTCGCGGTCATAATGACAAGGATGATTACAAAGCCGCTCTTTATGGGTGTAGAGTTTGCCAGACAGGTTGCGGCGGGTAACCTTGATGCACATATAGATTTGGAAAGCAAAGATGAAATAGGACAGCTTGCTGCTTCTCTCAGGGAGATGATAGCCAAGCTTAGAGAAATAGTCTCCGATGTGAAAAGCTCATCTGAAAATGTTTCCTCAGGCAGCGAACAGCTCAGCAGCGCCGCACAGGAAATGTCACAGGGTGCTACTGAGCAGGCAGCGGCGGCGGAAGAAGCCTCAAGCTCAATGGAGGAGATGACCTCCAACATAAACCAGAACGCAGACAACGCCCTCCAGACAGAGAAGATCGCCCGCAAGGCGGCTGATGATGCGAAAGAGGGCGGCGGCGCGGTTGAACTCACCGTGAAGGCTATGAAGGACATAGCGGGTAAAATCTCTATAATCGAAGAGATAGCCCGCCAGACAAACCTTCTCGCCCTCAACGCGGCAATTGAGGCTGCAAGGGCAGGGGAGCACGGAAAAGGCTTCGCTGTTGTTGCAAGCGAAGTGCGCAAACTCGCCGAACGCTCTCAGGAAGCAGCAGGGGAGATAAGCGAACTCTCCGTGAGCAGTGTGGAGGTTGCCGAACGTGCGGGAGCGCTTCTTCAGCAGATACTGCCGGATATACAGAAAACAGCCGAGCTTGTGCAGGAGATAACAGCCTCCAGCACCGAGCAGAGAACAGGCGCCGAACAGATAAACAGCGCCATACAGCAGCTTGATCAGGTTATACAGAGAAACGCCGGAGCCTCCGAAGAGATGGCTTCCACAGCGGAAGAACTGGCGAGTCAGGCGGAAGCATTGCAGAGCGCGGTTGCTTTCTTCAGAATGAGCGGCTCATCCTCATCAGGCAGCTACAGACCGAAAAATACCGGAACCTTTAAAACGGGAAGGCCTGCTGCGCTGCCTGTTATGAAGGAACCTAAGAGAAAAACCGCCTCAAAGAGCGGGGTAAATCTTAACCTTCATGATGATAATGACAAACTAGATGAAGAGTTTGTGAGCTACTGACATGAACGTTCTATAAAATAAGACCCGCTTCGCGGTTGTATTTATCTGCGAAGCGGGTTAATCTAAAAGGGTGGAGTATGTCGTCAAACTTTGATGTTTTCCGTCAGAACCTGTCATCTGCGGAGTTTGAAAGAATAAAGGATTTTATAGAGAACCACTGCGGAATCAAACTCCCGCCCACAAAAAAGCAGATGGTAGAGGGACGCCTGAGAAAGCGTCTTCGGAAGCACAGTTTCACCACCTATGAGGAGTACCTTGACTATGTTTTCACCTCCGGCGAAGGTGAGGAGGAGATAGTCAGCCTCATTGATGTACTGACCACCAACAAAACCGACTTCTACCGCGAACCCGGCCATTTCGAATACATGCGTGACAGGGTTCTCCCATATCTGCTCAAAGACAATGACAGCGCAAGAGTTAAAGTGTGGAGCGCAGGCTGCTCAAGCGGCGAGGAGCCCTACACTCTCTCTATGGAACTGCACGGCTTTTTTGAAAATATCAAGGGCTGGAGCTTTGAAATTCTCGCAACGGATATTTCAACGGAAGTTCTCAGAAAAGCATGCACAGCGATTTACGATGAGGAGAAAATTTCTAATCTCCCTTTTGAAATAAAGAAAAAGTTTTTTTTAAGATCAAAGGACAGGAACGACTGCAAGGTGCGCCCGAAGCCGTTTGTAAGGAAATCCGTAAGATTTGCGCGTCTTAATCTTATGGATGAAAAGTTTTCGCATGATAAGGATTACGATATAATATTCTGCCGCAATGTTATAATATATTTTGACAGAGAAACCCAGGAGAGAATCCTGAGGAAACTCGTGAGTCATCTGAAACCGGGAAGGTTTCTTTTTCTCGGACACTCAGAGACAATACACGGGATGAATCTTGATGTGGAAACAGTCGCACCAACAGTTTACAGAAAATTATGATACCGGAATAAAACCGTTGATAAAAAACATTTATCTGAAACCATGTGAAATGTATATCAACAAGGAACCTGCGGTGGTCAGCACCGTTCTTGGTTCATGCGTTTCCGTGGTGATGTTTTGGCCGGCGGTTAAAGTTGGCGGCATGTGCCATGCCATGCTCCCGTCATCCAATTTCTGCGTTGTTGGCGAAAGCTCATCTTATTCTAATAAATTCGTTGACTCATCAATAAATTATATGCACAGCCGCTTTCAGTCATGGGGGGCTTACCCCATGGAACTGGAAGTAAAGGTGTTCGGCGGTGCGGATATGTTCCGCACGGAATCGGGCAAGCTTAAAAGAGAAACCATCGGCGCAAAAAACATTCAGGCGGCTTTTGCCGCACTGGCCGATCTGGGTTATAGAATTACCGCGCAGGACGTAGGGGGAAGCATGGGGCGAAAGCTTTATTTCTACTCCGCCGAAGGGCGCGTTTTTATGAAAAACCTTAGGAATACAGTAAACGCAGGTTAATTATATGGGTCTGAAGGTTCTTGTTGTAGATGATTCCGCCGTAGTCAGACAGACTCTCACTGAGATTCTCTCATCCGATCCTGAGATAAGCGAGGTCGCTTCCTGTCAGGATCCGTTTTATGCCGCGGAAAGAATGAAGCATTTTATCCCTGATGTGATCACTCTTGATGTGGAAATGCCCCGCATGGACGGCATAACCTTTCTGAAAAAACTTATGTCCCAGCACCCGATTCCGGTTGTTATGTGTTCAAGCCTCACAGTCGAGAACTCGCAGACGCTTATGAAGGCTATGGAGTACGGCGCGGTGGATGTTATCCAGAAACCGAAGTCCGGGACGAAGGCATTTCTTGAGGAATCAAAAATACTCATCTGTGATGCGGTAAAGGCCGCTGCCAAGGCATCTGTCAGAAAAATATCCGCATCATCGTACACTGTTCAGCCAAAGTTCACAGCGGATGTTATTATCCCCAAAAGCACAAACAAGGCTATGGTGGAAACCACAGAGAAGGTTATTCTCGTGGGTGCGTCAACCGGCGGAACAGAGGCTCTGACGGTTTTTCTCACCGCCATGCCGCCCGATGCTCCCGGAATAGTCATAGTTCAGCATATGCCGGAGAACTTTACCGCTTCATTTGCCCAAAGGCTTGACTCCCTCTGTAAAATCAGTGTTAAGGAAGCGGAAAACGGTGATACTGTCCTCCCCGGAAGGGCTCTGATTGCGCCCGGAAACAAGCATATGCTGATAAAGCGCAGCGGAGCCAGATACTTTGCCGAGATAAAGGACGGACCCCTCGTGAGCAGGCACAGACCCTCGGTTGATGTTCTCTTCCGCTCCGGTGCGAGGTATGTAGGCTCCAATGGGGTTGCCGTTATCATGACCGGAATGGGGGACGACGGCTCCAAGGGGCTTCTTGAACTTAAGGAGGCGGGAGCCTTCACAATAGCTCAGGATGAAGCCACCAGCATTGTTTTTGGGATGCCCAAAGTAGCGATAGAACTCGGAGCGGCGCAGAAAATTCTCCCTCTCGGAAGCATAGCTCCGTTTGTTGTTTCCTACTGCCGAAGCTGAGGCGGGAGCGTTTGATGCAAAACGGCTATCTGCATGAGTTGGTGGGAATCCTCACAGCCTCCGTGGCTGTGATGTTCATGTTTATGTATCTTTACGTAAACGAGCGCAACGATTACCTGAAAATATGGGGTTACAGTTGGTTATTCAACATTTTCAGATACATCGTGCAGATTATCATCCGCATTTACGGGGAAACAGATGTCCTAGTATTTCTTAAGCTGAGTTTTGTACTTGCCGGAGGCATGCTGCTCATCATGGGCGCGCACATGCTCATGGATAAAAAGCGGCCGCGTTTTCTTTTACCGGCAGCATTGAGTGCGGAAGTCCTTCTTGCTGCCGCGCTATTTGACGGTGCATCCTATTACACTGCTGATACTGCCGTATTCATACTGTCCTCAGCCGCCTTCATATATGCCGGGGTTATTATACTTCTGTCCGGCTCATTTCAGGGTTTCGGGAAAAAACTAACCGGAATATCCCTTGTGCTCTGGGGAATACACAAGCAGACATACCCGTTTATTGAACAGGCAGCAAGGGAAGGTTCAGTAAACATCCAGTACTATTCCGCCGGTTTCCAGCTTGCAGTATTTTTCACATTCACCGTTTCCATGGGCGTTATCATAATGCACTTCGAAAAGGTTAAAAAACTTGAGAGGCATCTGTCCATAATTCTGGACAAGCTCAGTAGCGCGGGCAATTCAGCTTATTACAGCTTTAATTTCAGACCGGAGCCTTCTGTGGAGGTGCTCAGCGCGAACGCTGCCCGGCTCATAGGGTTCAGCAGCGATGAGAGCCGGAACGCGGAAATAATACTGCGAATAGCGGATTATGAGAAAAGAAGGCAGAAATCCGAAAATCCGGTGGATATTGAATCACTCCCGTTTACAGACTTTGAGGGGAGAACAAGGTGGCTTGAGTTCTACAACATGGCAGAATATTCCTCAGACGGCAGCTGCACAAGCCTCACAGGCTTTGTGTTTGATGTGTCGGATAAATATATGAAATTCCGCGAAAGTCTGAACAGGATGGAGTGGTACGAAGGGATGTTCCGGCTTTCGGGCGTTCCGATGCTTTTTATCAATATAAACACGCTTATGATTGAGGATGCTAACCGCGCCGCGGAAATATTTTTCGGCACAGGGGTGGAAAAAATGAAAAACTGCCTCCTGTCTGATTCCGTGTTCGGGGAAAATCCTTTTTCATCTGACTTTCTTAAAAAGATAGAGATAGAGGGTCAGGGCAAGATGCAGTGCTCTTTTACCGGTGAAAAAGGGGGCACAAAGGACTTCCTGCTTCTTTGTGCGAAGGTGCGTTTCAGGGAAAAGGAGTACATCTTTGCCATAGTGATGGACAAAAGCAACGAAAAATACCTGACAAACCGCCTGTTCAGCCTTGAGAGCATACACAAGGCTCTGCTTAATGCGATGGATGAAGGAGTTATGGTTTTTGACGGTGCGATCAACATCAAGTTTATGAATAGCTCAGCAGAGCGGATTCTTAAATACAGCCCGTCAACCCAGCCCGAAAACCTCAGGGATATTCTCCGGCCCGGAACAGAAAACGAGGAGTCTCCGCTGCTTGAAGCGGTTGAAAAAAACAGAGGCATACACAGAGGCGAGGCTTTTTTCAAAAACAGTGCGGGGAGCATAATTCCTGTTGCTTACAGCATAAACAAAATAGAGCATGACTCATACGAGAACGGGGGCGTTCTCGTTTTCAGGGATATTACGGAGGAAAGAAATACAAAGGACGGCCTTATAGCTGGTCTGGAGGAGAAAAACTTTCTCATAAGGGAGATACATCACAGGGTAAAAAATAATCTACAGATAGTCAGCAGCCTGCTCAGCATTCAGAGTGAGTATCTGAATGATGAAAAAGCCGTAAGTTATTTCAAAAACAGTATTCAGCGTATAAAATCCATGGCTATAATACATGAAATGCTCTACAGAGGTGACAGCGCGCAGGGGCTTGATTTCAAAGCCTATCTCACAAAACTTGTAGGTGAGATAGCAATGACTTACACCTCTGTGTGCCCGGTTTATGTTGATGTTGAATGCTGCGAGATGAGGCTTAATCTGGATGAATCGATTGCGGTCAGTCTGCTGATAACCGAAATAATCACCAACTGTTATAAACACGCATTCAGCAAAAACTCGGTTGATGCGCGCATAAATATACGTGTATGCTTCACTAATGACGAAAAACGGGAAATACTGATTGCAGACAACGGAGCGGGGATTGAAGATGCCGACCGTTTCAGAAACTCAGATACCCTTGGCTCTCAGATAATTATCTCGCTTATCTCGCAGCTTGCCGGGGATTTGCGGATTGAAAATAACGGCGGAACAGCGTTTATTTTGAAATTTTAACCTGTTATTTGTTAAAATTGCTATGAGCAAAAAAGGAATTGTTATGGGAAAGATACTTATTGTCGAAGATGAAGCTCTGATAGCAATGGATATAAGATCGAAGCTTTTAAGTTTCGGCTATTCTGAAGTCGTGTACGCGGTAAGGCCTGAGGACGCGATGAAGGAGATAGAAAAAGAGGTTCCCTCTCTTGTACTTATGGATATTAATCTCAAGTCGGATCTTGACGGCATAGATCTGGCCGGAATCATAAATACATCATACAGAATCCCGGTTGTGTTTCTCACAAGCTATTCTGACATAAATACAATGGACAGAGCCAGCGAGGCTGCCCCCTACGGCTACATAGTCAAGCCGGTGGAAACACAGTCGCTTTACTCTGTTGTGTCTATGGCTATTAAAAGGGCCTCCGTTGAGCGCAACCTTGTGGAGCAGAACGGGCTTTTTGAGGCAGTTCTGGAAAACTCCGCAGAAGGGATAGCGGTTGCGGATGAAACGCTGAAAATAAAATACTTTAACCATATCTTCATGGAGATTTTCGGAATAGAAAGGGGCGACATATACGGTGAAAGTCTGGATAAGGTCATCACTGAGATTGAGCCCTCACTTGCCGGAGTAGTTTCAGGCGTTATTGAAGGCAGGGAGAGCAGCGCCAAAAGGATAGACATCGGCATAGACGGAAAGCTCAAGGCCGTGCTCATGAACGTTTCCGCTTTCAGTCTGGACGGTGAGACCACAAGATACTTGTTCATTTTTTCAGATCTCAGCGAACTTGAGAGAATGAAGAACGAGCTGGACACCACAGCAAGAAACTTTGACGAAATTTTCGAAAAAAACCGCGATGCTCTGGTGCTTCTTAAAATTCCCGAACACACCGTATCTGACCTCAACCCTGCTGCAGAAAAGATGCTTGGCTTCAAAAAGAGTGAGATGCTGGGAAAAGTCCCCAAGGAACTGATACGTGTTCTCGCCGTCAGCGGCTGCATTCTTGGCGATTCGGGGCAGGATGAGGCTGTGTGCACCATGACCCGTCACGCAGACGATGCGTTCACATTCCTTGCCAATTCACAGAGGCTCAGCATAGGCGGAACGGAATATCTCTATCTCTCCTTTAAGGACATCACAGAGGCGAAAAAGCTTGAGAAAAGAGAGCGCCAGTTACAGGAAAAGCTTATACAGACCAATAAAATGACTGCTCTGGGAACCCTGGTTTCGGGCATAGCGCACGAGATAAATAATCCGAACAATTTCATAATGTTCAACAGCAAAATGATGCTGGATCTCTGGAAGGGGTTCAGTCAGGTGCTGGACAGGGTTTATGAAAAAGAAGGGGATTTTGAGATAGAGAACCTGCCTTACTCTGTACTGCGGGAGGATATTCCCAAACTTCTGGAGGGGATAGCCGGAGGCTCGGAGAGGATCAAGAAAATTGTCCATGAGCTGAAAAGCTTTTCAAAAGGCGATTCAGAGCAGATGGATGACAGGATCAACATAGAAGAGGTTGTCACCTCTGCCGTGAAAATTCTGAAACAGCATATAATGAGATACACCGCAAACTTCGAAACCGAGGTGATAAAGCCTGTGCCCTGTTTCAAAGGGAACAGGCAGAAGGTGGAGCAGGTGCTTATCAACCTTATTCTCAACGCCCTTGAGGCGCTTAAGGATAAAAACGGCACAGTGAGGCTTACTGCCTCAGCGGATGAAAACGGAAATGTAAAAATATGCGTTTCCGATACCGGTGTAGGTATTCCCGGTGATATAATAAGAAGGATAACAGAGCCCTTCTTCACCACAAAGCTTAAGGACGGGGGGACCGGACTTGGGCTTTCTATTGTGTACACTTATGTGAAGGAGCATAAAGGAGAGCTGGACTTTTTCTCCGAACCGGAGAAAGGAACAACGGTAACGGTGACGTTTCCCGCACAGGGATGAGCGGGAGGAATTTTATGCTGAAATATGATGCGCCCATCCTTCTCGTTGATGACGAGGAGGACATTCTTTTTTCATACAGTTTTGCTCTTAAAAGCGCGGGATATAAAAATGTAACCGCTGCCTCCGGCGGTAAAAAAGCAATCGAAATCCTCGGACAGAAAGCCTTTGCGCTGGTAGTACTCGATCTTTACATGCCGGAAGTGGACGGCAATGACATTCTTGATTTCATTTCAGCCAGATACCCCGGCACACCTGTGGTAATCATAACAGCGGCGGACGATTCACAGACTGCGGTAAACTGCCTTAAAAAAGGGGCAGACGACTACATCCTCAAACCTGTGGACAGTCTGCGCTTCATCACCACCATAAAAAACATTCTCGAAAAAGAGGAACTTAAGCGTCAGGTGGAGAGTTTTTCCGATGCCGCCGAGGTTTCTCATCTTAAATGCCCGGACGATTTCGGGGCGATTGTCACCAAAGAGAGCGGCATGTACTCCATATTCAAGTATATAGAAGCCGTGGCGGGAGGCATGCAGCCTGTCCTTATCTGCGGTGAGACAGGCACGGGGAAGGAGCTCATGGCAGAGGCAGTTCATAAGGCCAGCCGGAGAAAGGGAGCGTTTGTCCCCGTGAATGTTGCGGATGTGGATGACACCGTTTTCTCGGATACTCTTTTCGGTCACAGAAAGGGAGCCTTCACCGGGGCGGATAAGGCACGGCGCGGTCTTCTCCTTGAAGCCTCAGGAGGCACACTGTTTCTGGATGAGGTGGGGGACATCTCCGAAAATTCTCAGCTTAAACTTCTCCGTTTTCTTCAGGAAGGCACTTTCCGCGCCATTGGGAGTGACACAGAGGAGAAGTCCGATGTGCGCATTGTGCTTGCCACAAATGCCGATCTCGAAAAAAAAGTTGAGGCAGGCAGGTTCAGAAAAGACCTCTACTACAGAATAGCAATACACAAGCTCCTGCTTCCGCCGCTCAGGGAAAGGAAGGGGGACATCGCCCTGCTTTTTTCCCATTTTTATAAGCTTGCCGGCAAAGAGCTGGGCACGCCGACCAAAACTTTTGAGAAAGCTGCGGCGGGTGTACTCTCCTCGTACACTTTTCCGGGAAATATCAGGGAGCTTCGTGCCATAGCATATGATCTTGCCGCAAGGAGCGGGGATGTACTGAGCGCTGGGGATGTTATCTCTTATCTGGAATCCACCGGAAGAAGCAGAGGCGCTGTGAGCTCAAACATGCCCGGCGGAGCACAGTTCACTTATTCCGGAAGGTTCCCTTCGCTGAAGGATATGGAGAATATTCTGATCGATGAAGCGCTGAAAATCAGCGGCGGCAACCAGAGCAAGGCGGCATCCCTTCTGGGTATATCCCGGCAGGCCATGAATAAAAGAGTCAAGGGCTGAATCTTTGTTTTTATTTCCTATCAGTGATATAGGATTAATATTGTCTTTTTAAATCTGTTGACAAGGGGGAGAAAGAGGGGTATTGTTGACCTATGAGGTAAACAATTGGACTCTTTCATTGCCAGAGAAGGCGACTACGCCATAAGGATTGTTGTTTATTTAGCCGAAAACGGCGGGATGAAAAAAGTGGAAGATATAAGCGCAGCCATAGGGGTTCCCAAACCCACAACGGCAAAGGTCATAAACCGGCTTAAAAAGTGCGGCTTCATCACCACACGAACAGGCAAAAACGGCGGCATAGAGGCTGCCCCCTCCGCAGCGGAGGCGAGCCTGTACGATATTCTCAAATGCATGGGTGTCACACTGGATATAAATGTGTGTGTTGCTCACCCTTCCGCCTGTTCCCGCAAACCCTTCTGCCGCGTGACCCACAGACTGGGCGAAATCCAATCAGTAATGACGGAACAATTGATGAACTCCAGGGTAAAAGACTTCATTTATTAATTACATACATGGAGCTGCCAAAAAGGCGGCAGGAGGTTCTAAATGAATGAATACTCATATGACTACAGAACGGTGCAGGGGTTCATACTCTCTGCAATCTTCTGGGGAGTCATCGGGCTTGTCATCGGCCTTCTTATCTCAGTGCAGATGTGGAATGTCGACTTCAACTTCGGTGAATACTTCTCCTACGGAAGACTGAGAACCATCCATACCAATGTCCTTGCTTACGGGCTTGGAATCGGTGCGGAGTTCGGTATTTTTTACTATCTTACCATCAGGCTCACCAAAAGGAACCTTGTGCTGGGTAAGCTGGCCAGATTTCACCTCTGGCTGTTTAACGTAGGCATGGTTCTGGCGACCTTCACCCTTTTCATAGGGATGAACCAGTCACTTGAGTATGCTGAGTTTGAGTGGCCCATCGACATCGCCATTGTTATTCTCTGGGTGATTTTCACCATCGTTATTCTTACCAACATTTTCAAAAGGAAAGAGGAGCATATGTACGTTTCTCTCTGGTACATAATCGCAACACTTATAGCAGTTGCAATTCTGTACATAGTGAACAACCTGCATATCCCCGCCACGCTGACCAAATCTTACCACCTGTTCGCAGGGACAAACAGTGCGAACGTTGAATGGTGGTACGGGCATAACGCCGTGGGCTTCCTTTTTACCACGCCCATACTGGCGATGTTCTATTATTTTCTTCCCAAAGCGACAGGACTCCCCCTCTACAGCCACAGACTCTCAATTATATCTTTCTGGTCGCTGATATTCGCCTACCTCTGGACAGGCGCGCATCACCTTGTCTACACACCCCTGCCCGACTGGATTCAGACTCTGGGCATAGTGTTTACCCTGTTCCTCATAGCTCCTTCATGGGGCTCCGTTATCAACGGCTACTTCACGGTGGATGCAGACTGGGGTAAAATGAGAACCAACTACCTCACCAAGTTCTTTGTGCTGGGCATTACCTTCTACGGTTTGCAGACCATTCAGGGCCCCTCACAGGGGATCAGGGTGATAAGCTCACTTATCCACTATACAGACTGGGTTCCCGGTCACGTTCATATGGGTACAATGGGCTGGGTGACTATGGTTATCTGTGCATCCGTGTATGTGATTATTCCCCACATATACAAAACTAAGATTTTCAGCGAGAAGGTGGCAAACATCCACTTCTGGCTTGTGCTTGTGGGACAGCTAATGTTCTCCGTAACTATGTGGGTAACAGGTATTCAGCAGGGCGCTATGTGGAAAATGACCAACGCCGACGGAAGCCTGAAATACACATTTATGGAAACACTCGTGGGCAACTACCCATACTGGCAGATGAGAACCGTGGCCGGCGTTATCTTCGTCGTGGGCATGCTGTTCTTTGTTTATAACGTTTTCATGACAATCAGACAGGGGCAGACTCAGGCTGCCGCTGCTGAAGCGAAAGCAGCGTAAGGAGGTGCGGTGATGAGTCAGAAAAAAGATATTTACTCCAAAACCATACCGTTTGCGCTGATGGTTGCTGTTACCATACTCGTAGGTACAATTGTAACCACTATCGCCCCTATGTTTACAAAAGGCATGCACCCTAAGCTTGATAACCTTAAGCCTTATACCATCCTCGAACTTGCAGGGCGTGATGTTTATCAGAAAGAAGGCTGCGTAAACTGCCACACTCAGACAGTAAGACCGCTTAAGGCTGATGTTCTCCGTTACGGGGATTACTCCAAAGCGGGCGAATTTGCCTATGACCGTCCCTTCCTCTGGGGCTCGAAACGCACAGGTCCCGACCTTGCGAGGGTGGGCGGCAAATATTCTGACGAATGGCACATTCAGCATATGGAAAACCCGCAGGCATTCTTCCCCAAATCGAACATGCCCAAGTATCCGTGGCTGAAAGATAAGCCTCTTAATGTGAATGAGATGAAAGCCAGAATGAACGCTCTCGGCTTCCCGTACACAGAGGAAGACCTCGCACAGGCTGCGGAGTCAACCGAGCTTGACGCAATGGTTGCTTACCTTCAGGTTCTGGGAACCGCAGTTGAGAAGGAAGGCGTGATGCTTGTTGAAGAGGACTCAGTTGAAGAAGCAAACCCGCTGGCCGGAAATGCGGAAGCACTGGCAGAGGGCAAGGCTCTTTACGCTGCTGAGTGCGCAGGCTGCCACGGTGTTAATGCAGAAGGCAACATAGGCGCTTCCCTTGTGGATTACGCTTCTGCCGGACCTGCTTCAAGGGACACTTATATAATAATTGCCAACGGCTACGAAGGCGTGATGCCCGGCTTTGCATCCTCTTTCAGCAGAGAGAGAATCTGGGCGCTGGTTGAGTATATTGAATCACTCGCTGAGTAAGGAGAAAGGCCATGCAGAAAGAAGAATTCGATAATTTTGAAGAATTTAACCGCAAGGACACGGAGCATAAGCTCCCCTTGGGCTGGCTTGTGCTTTTCATCGGGCTGATTCTCTGGGGTGTGTACTATTTCGCAATGTATACCCCCGCTATCAGCGGCTGGACACAGGAAAAGGCATACCAGGAAAGCATAGAGAAATAACCTGACCTATAAATTCAAGACCCCTCCGCGGCGTGCAGTCTGCGGAGGGGCATATTAAAAGGACGGACAACTGATGGAATTCGGAGCACTGTCATTTTTACTGTACGGCATTCTTCTCACTGCTGTTTTTGCGGGGCTGATAATTTACTACTTTTCATCCAAGCGCAAAGATAAGGTGGAAGAGGCCAAGTACAGAATGCTCGAAGATGATGAGCAGGAAACAGAAGATAAGAAATGACCGCTGACTTGCAGTTTTACAGAAAGGCGGTGCGCTGGGGAGCGACTCTGCTGTTTTTCGCTGTCCCCTTTGTGCGCCTTAACGGGGAAAGCCTGCTGAGGTTTGATGTTCCGACCCTCAGGCTGTTCTTTTTCGGGAAAGCAATATGGATAGAGGATTTTTTCCTGATTCTTCTGTTCATATTCGCATTGACGTTTCTGTTCATATCCGTGACCCAGCTTTTCGGGCGGGTATGGTGCGGATGGCTCTGTCCGCAGACTTTGATGGTGGACTTCACCAGAAAGATGGACTCAAAAAAGCTGAACACAGCTGCGAAGATAGAAAGCAATCTCTTCACAGCGGTTTTCAGCATAATGATCGCAGCTTGTATGGTATGGTACTTTGTGCCGCCTTACGATTTTATAAAGGAACTGGCGGAGTTAAGGCTCGGCAGTGTCACTCTGTGGTTCTGGGGTGTGCTTTCGGTCATAACCTATATTAACTTTGCTTTTTTCCGCCACGGCTTCTGCACCACAGTCTGTCCCTATGCGAAGCTTCAGGGGATCATGTTTGATGCCCACACCATGGCAATCACTATGCACCCCGAAAGAAGGGACGAGTGCATAAACTGCCTTGCCTGTGTAAAAACATGCCCCACGGGGATAGACATACGCAGGGGCTTTTCGCAGGGGTGCATAAACTGCGCGGAGTGCATTCAGGCATGCGGCAGGGTGATGGGCAAAAAAGGGAAGACATCTCTCATCGGCTATGTTTACGGCCTTGAGGATAAGCCGAAGTTTTTCAGGGTCAATGTGCTGATAACTTCGGGCCTGTTTCTTATATTTGCTGTTTTGTTCACTGTGCGGCTGCTTCTCAGCGATCCGTTCGGCTTTGAGGTTTATCCCGCTTCGCAGATAATGCCCCGTGAATATGACGGACGGATATTAAATGCCTTTGATGTGAGGCTCACCAACCGCACGGGAAGAGACATGAGCATAAGCCTCAGTGTGGAAGGTGCGGAAAACGCCGAAATTCAGCCCGGCCGGGTTTTTGAACTGGGGGCGGGCGAATCGGTCAGGAAAGAGGTTTATATCATTCTGCCGGAGGAAGCGTTCGGGAAATATCCGGTGCGGACATTTAATCTGAAAGCGGAAACGGAAGGGGAGAGCCCTGCGTCCGTGATGTCGGAGGCCGGGTTCCGCAAACCCATAGGGAGGAAGAAATGAAAGTAACTGTTCTTATATTTCTGCTGGCTATTATAACCATCGCACCATCTGTGGTGGTTGGAAAGAAGCTTTTTGACGGCAGGGTGGAGGATAATTCATACGAGAAAGGGCTTGCCTATGACGAAATGCGGGATACCGTTATGGAAAAGGGGCTTAAGCTCACTGTTAAGAAAATAGAGCAGACGGAGAAAAACGTGTTTATGGATTTCTCCCTCGGCGGAACATACAGGCCTCAAAGCCTGAAAGCGGAAGTGGAAAGACCCGTGGGCGGCAGAACCCTTGAGGTTCCGGTCACGGAAAGCGGGGAAGGCTACGCCCTGTCCGCACCGCAGCTTGAAAAAGGCTACCATATCCTTAAGGTCACCTTTGCCGTGGACGGCAAAGAGGTTAGGCTCAAAAGGAACTTTTATATAAACTAGTGTTCATTTTCAGGAGGATCATATGAGAAAGGGAACAATTCTGATGATAATAAGCCTGATAACCATGATAGGCATACCCCTTCTGTTCGCCCTTAAATACGCCGGATAAATGTCAGCCTTATACCTGCTGATTCCGGTCAGCCTCATCCTCGGAGCCATTGCTCTGGGGCTGTTTCTTTATGCCGGCAGAAAAGGGCAGTTTGACGATATTGAAGGGCCGAAATACCGGATGCTTGATGACGACGAAGACGACAAATAGGAAATGTGCCCACTGTCAGCTTGATGTTAAGGAAAACTCCGCCATTAAAATCGAAAAGGACGGAGAGACCTTATACTTCTGCTGTCACGGCTGCATGAGCGTTTACGGGCTTATACACGATGCGGGGCTTGATTCCTTTTATATCCGCCGCACTGACTGGAAAGAGGGCGGGGTGGATTCCGCCCGCGTTTCGGATGAGCTTTTCGAGGATGACTTCAAAGAGGACAACGGGGAATGCTCCCTTGATGTGGTGCTTTCCGGTGTCCGCTGCTCCTCCTGCATATGGCTGGTGGAAAATTTCTTCCGCAAGGATGAAAACATTTCATATGTGCGGGTCAACTACGCAACCCACAAGGCAAAAGTGCGCTGGAAAAAGGGCACGCTGAGCCTGAGTGATATGCTGGAGAAGTTCCGCTCCCTCGGCTATCCGCCCATGCCTGTGGGCAAAGGGGGCAGAAACACTGTCCTTGAGGAGGAACGGAAGGACTATTTCTACCGCTTCTCTGTCGGTTCGTTTTTCGCCATGAACGTAATGCTCTACACCTTCGCCATGTATGCCGGATATTTTCAGGGGATGGAAGAGGGGCTGAATAAATTCTTCAAGCTTCTTTCGTGGGCTCTGGCTACTCCGGTTATGTTCTACTCCGGCTGGCCGTTCATCGTTAACAGCATCAAGTCTGTACGCAACCGTGTGCTGAATATGGATGTTCTGGTTTTTCTGGGATCGTTCAGCTCATACGTTTACAGCGTGGGCGCGGTTTTCAGCGAGAGGGAAGTCTATTTCGATACCACATGCATGATAATAACCCTCATACTTCTGGGGAGATTCATAGAAACCGGAGCCAAGCTCCGCCACAGCGGCGCTGTCACCCGCCTTTTATCCTACCAGCCTCAGACCGTCAGGATCATCAGGGACTTTGACCCCGCAGCCTACACCGCGGGAAAACTTGAACCTGTGCTTGTCCCTGTCAGGTCAGTGAAAACAGGCGATTTCCTTGAGGTTCTGCCCGGTTCTTCCGTTCCTGCGGACGGACGGGTAATCTGCGGTGAAAGCGAGGTGGACGAATCCATGCTCACCGGGGAGTCCTCCCCTGTGTTCAAAACGGAGAATGCAGAGGTTTTCGCAGGGACATCAAACCTTAACGGAACCCTTGTCATAGAATGCGCTCAGGCGGGGAGCGGAACTGTGCTCTCCCGCATAGTGAAGGCTGTGGAGGAGGCTCAGGCGGAAAAAGCGCCGATCCAGAATCTGGCGGACAGCATAGTGGGCTGGTTTGTACCTGTCATAATCACAATAGCCGCCGTGACCTTCGGCTGGTGGTACTTCACCACAGGAAACGGGCTTACCGGGTTCATGAACGCCGTCTCAGTGCTGGTGATCGCCTGCCCCTGCGCCCTAGGGCTGGCAACTCCGCTGGCTGTGATGATAGCCACCACTAAGACGGCCTCATTCGGTGCGCTGGTGCGCAGCGGTGAGGTCATGGAAACCCTCAGCCGCATAAACTGCTGGTGCTTTGACAAAACAGGCACAATCACCAGAGGCGAGATGAAAGTGGCGGATATTTATGATCTCGGCTCAGGGCGGACGCTGGAGCTTGCCGCATCGGTTGAGCGTTATTCATCCCACCTTATATCAAAAGCGGTTACGGATTATTATGACGGCACATTCCTTCCCGCCGAAAATTTCCGTGAGATACCCGGAAACGGTGTTGAGGCGGATATAAACGGCAGAAAAATCCGGGCAGGCAAGCTGAAATTCATTGAGGAGCACGCAGAAGTCACCCCCGAAATGCGGGAACAGCATGACTACTTCACAGCCAAAGGGCACACCGTCGCCGCAGTCTCAGAGGAGAGGGAGCTGATCGGCTTCATCCTCCTTTCCGACTCAGTGCGTGAGGAGGCGGGGTATACTCTGGGCGAGCTTGTGAGGCGCGGAAACCGTGTGCTTATTCTCACCGGTGACAGCCGCAAGGCGGCGGACAAACTCGTGAATACCATAGGCATAGAGGGAATAGAATGCTGCGCCGAGGTCACCCCTTTTGAAAAGGCAGAAACTGTGCGGAAACTGAAAGGCGAAGGCCTGAGGGTGGCTATGGTCGGTGACGGTATAAATGACGCTCCGGCGCTGACTGAGGCGGACGCAGGCATAGCCATGGGCAAGGGGACTGACATAGCCATCGAAAGCGCGGATGTTGTGCTGATGAGGGGCGATCTCTCCGTTATTATAAAATTAAACAAGACTGCGAAAAAAACATTTGCTGTGATAAAAGAGAACCTGTTCTGGGCTTTCTCCTATAATTTCATCGCAATACCGCTTGCGGTAACAGGGAAGATACACCCCATATTCTCCGCCGCGTTCATGGCGGTAAGCTCCCTGATCGTGGTGTTCAACTCAATGCGTATCAACTCGAAGTCCTAAAACCTTACCCCCTGCCAGATAAACCATGCGCCCATGCAGATGAGGAGTATGAGGCTGAGGAGGTTGAAGAACCCCCTTCTGCCCATGATGAAGTTGCCGAAGACGGCGGCGAGCATCATGGCGGTGATCGTGCCTATGCCGAAGAGGAACATGGACAATGCGCCCTTCACTGCGTTTGCGGAGGCGGAAGCGGCTATAAGCGCCCCGTAAACAAGCCCGCAGGGGATAAGCCCCAGAACCAGTCCGCTGCCGAAGGCTGTTTTAGGCTGAACCTTTTTTATCAGATTCATTATTTTCTCTGCGGCAAACCTGTTCTCGAACCTGTTCAGCAGGTTGTAGCCGAAGAATGACAGGAGCCCGTAAAGTATGAGGAATACTCCGGCGAATACGGCGGAGGCTTTCTGTATCCCCGCCATGTTTCCGGCGAGGGTGGCCATATTCCCCAGAGCGCCCGCCGCAGCGCCCATCACGGCGTAAGTGACTGAGCGGCCTATATTGTATTTCAGGTGCGGGGCGTACATATTCGCATAGCCTTTGTTTCCGCCCACGAATCTGCCGGAAATATAAAGAACGAAGGGGTGGCACATGCCTATGCAGTGCCCGAACCCCCCGAAAAAACCGAGCGACAGAAACCCCAGAAGGTCAATGTTCTGCAAGATCGGCTCCTAGCTTTTTGGTATTTTGAAGAAAAATACCTTGGAGTGCTCAGCGCCTTTGTAGGAGAAGGTGAGCTTGCCGAACCAGATTTCCCCGCCCATCATGCACTTGGGCAGAACAGCGGTTGCGGTGTATTTTCCGTCCGCTTTTGCGAGGTCATAGGCATATTCACCCATATCCATCTTCATGTTAAAGCGTATTTTACCGTTTTCAACCGCAATCGGAGCTCCCTTTTCCGTAAAGGCAAATGTGAAGGTGATCGGCTTGAAGGCCTCTGTCGGGCGTGACATTGCGGCTGCTATCTCAATGCCGTCCACTGTGAAGGTTTTGTCCGCAGTATAGAGATCGTTTTCCGCATCAAGGGGTATGACGAAGCGCTCCGCAGCGAAGGCTGCCGAGAACATGCATACGATGACTGCAGCGGTTAAGAGTGTAATAAATTTTTTCATAAATAATACCTCCTTGATATTCATATGATGTTACTCCTTTTATAAATCGTGATCAAGTCAATGTAAGCATCAGCCCAACAAATATGATCTGTGCAAAAACTGCACAGGAAAAGAGGGCAGGCTGGCTGAGAAGGAGCATATGATGCAGAAATCAAACATATGTATAACGCAAATAGGTAATTTTGTCAGTGTTTTGGCGGGATATTTATTTTTTTGCAGTTTGATGTTGCCACCGGAAAAACAGCCATCTATATTTCCTATAAAGTTAATATGAATATGGCTTTCAGGACTTCTCGGGGGAGGAGTCTTCCGCAGACGGCGCTGTCCACTCCGCATGGGCAGCGCCGCATGAGCGGAACTTTTTCTGTTTGAAAGGTTCATACGTAGATACACACGGAGGAAATATGAAGATTTTGTTTAAATTAATGTTATTAGGCGTTCTTGTTATGTCTGTCGCGGCGTGGAGCTGGGGCGGAAGCAAAACAAAAGAGGCAAAAGCCCAGAACGGCGTGGTTAAAATAGCCCTTAAAGATGTGAATGACGGCAAGGCTCATTATTTTCATACAAAAATCAACGGCAAAGACGTGAAGTATTTCATACTTAAAAGCAGTGACGGCGTGATCAGGGCAGCGTTTGATGCCTGTGATGTCTGCTACCGCGAGAAAAAAGGCTACTCACAGCAGGGCGATTTCATGGTCTGCAACAACTGCGGTATGAAGTTCCACTCCATGAAAATAAACGAGGTCAAAGGCGGCTGCAACCCTTCGCCCCTGACAAGAACAACTGACAAGGATTTTGTCTACATCAAGGCAACTGATATAGCTTCAGGCGCGATGTACTTCTAGGATAGCTGATGAATCTGTTTACGATACCTTTAAAGAATCTCCGGCGCAAAGCTCTCCGCACGGCGATGCTGACGCTGGTTTTCTCGGCGGGGATAATCTCCGTGGTGGGGCTTTACTATGTCTCTGCCACTGTGGGTGAGAGCCTTGAGCAGAAGCTCACCGCCTACGGAGCCAATATCCTCATAAGACCCCATTCCGAAAGTCTGGATGTGAGCTACGGCGGTTTTTCCATGGGCAACCTTTCCTACAATATCCACAAGCTTGATATGGATGAGGTGGAAAACGGAGTGCGCGGCATAGGCTATAAGGAGCGCATAAGCTCTGTTGCACCCAAGCTTCTGGAAACATCCTCCATAGACGGCAGGGAGTTTGCCGTTGTGGGGATAAACTGGGTGGAAGAGCTTAAGATAAAAAGCTACTGGTACATAGACAAGGCAGACCACAAAGCGCACGGGCACGACACGGCGAGCCTACCCGAAGGCACGGAAATGGTCATGGACGGACTTGAGGAAGGAAGCGAGTTCGGGAAATACGACATAGTGGCCGGAAACACCGCAGCAAAGCTTTTGGGACTTGAAAAGGGCTGGGAAACGGAGATTGAAGGAAAGACTTTTAATGTGGCAGGTGTCCTCGCTCCTATGGGAACTGATGAGGACAAGCTGGTGTTCATGGATATAGAGGCCTTGCAGGAGCTTAAAAACAAGCCCGGAGAGGTCACCTTCGTTGAGGTCTCAGCCCTGTGTGCCGGATGCCCGATTGAAGATATAGTGGTGCAGATAAAGCAGGCTCTGCCTGATGTGGATGTAACTGCCATGCAGAGCGTGGTTAAGCAGAGGATGTTTACGGTTAATTTCGTGAAAAACCTTGTTCTCGTAATTAGTGCGGTTATCCTCGTTATAGCCTGCTTCATGCTTGCCGTGTTTATGATGGCCTCTGTAGCCGAACGCAGGAGCGAGATAGGCATTCTCCGTTCCATGGGCTATTCAAGATTCAAGATCTTCTGCCTGTTCAGCTTTGAATCGCTGGTAATAGGCGCTGCCTCAGGCATTGCAGGTTTCGGGGCGGGTTATTTCACTGCGGTGAAAATACTTGAGAAAATGGAGCTTACAGACGGGGCGGCGATACACTTTGAACCTGCTCATCTGATTCTCAGCGTGGCTGTGGTGTGCCTTGTTTCTGTAGCTGCATCGGTCATTCCCGCACTCAAAGCGGCCAGAACCGAACCGGCAAGCGCCATAATAAGGCTCTAGGTGAAATGATGCTTAAGGTAAATGATATATATAAAAGCTACAGCGGCAGCGGGGTCGTTACCCCTGTGCTGAAAGGGGTTTCCCTTGAAGTCGGCAAAGGGGAGTTTGTGTGCCTCCTCGGCCGTTCGGGTTCAGGCAAGAGTACACTGCTGAACATAATGTCCTCCCTGCTGGATGCGGATAAGGGTGACATAATTTATATGGACAAGCCTTTCAGGGGTATGAAACGCTGCGAAACTGACCGCTTCCGCAGGGAAGAGGCAGCAATGATATTCCAGTTTCATCACCTCATGCCGTATATGACAGCCTTTGAAAATGTTATGCTTCCTTTTCTCTCCGGCATTAAGCCCGCAGGGAAGGAACAGAAAGCCAGAGCCTATGACGCTTTGGCGAAGGTTGGGCTGGCCGGAAAGGAAAAGCGCCTTCCCTCACAGCTTTCCGGCGGCGAGCAGCAAAGGGTGGCAATAGCCAGAGCCATAGTGGGCAGACCTGCCGTTCTCTTTGCGGATGAACCGACAGGCAGCCTGGACAAAGCCAACGGGGACGCTGTGATGAAAATACTGAGCGATCTGAATAAGGAAGGGCTTACCGTAGTCATGGTGACCCACCAGAGGGATTACGCGGAGTATGCCGGCAAGGTTGTGGAGCTCTCCGACGGAAATGTTGACAAAATAACAGTCAAATCAGCATAAAGACATGCCGCCTCCGGGCGGCTTTTTCTTACTTATTTATAAGCATGCTTATTTTTCGTTTTCTAATCAAAAAAGCTTCATCTCGCTTGGAAACTTCATTTTTGAGATGTAAAATAAGATAAATACACAAGTTCTTCCGGGGTCGGGAATGCGAGAGGAAATCAGACGGGTCAAGCTTTATTCTGTGCTTTTGGTCATGATATGGACCGGACTTATTGTTGCCCTTACATTTCTGCAGTATCTGGAAATATCCAACTCAACAGAAAGAATTGCCACTATGATGGCCGAATCAGCCTTTACCAAGGACGAACTCTACAGAAAATGGAACACCGGTCACGGCGGGGTATATGTTCCTGTTACTGACGATGTTAAGCCGAACCCGTACCTCATACATGTTCAGGACAGGGATATTGTCACTGATTCCGGCAGAAAACTCACCCTTGTAAACCCGGCGTACATGAGCAGACAGGTTTATGAAATGGCCATCGACACGGATGTCATACAGACGCATCTCACAAGTGACGTGCTCATAAACCCTGTGAACAAGCCGGACACGTGGGAGAAGCTCGCACTGGCCAAGCTTTTCGGCGGTGCTCAGGAGTATGTATCTGTGGATACAATAGACGGCGAGAAGTATCTGCGGTTCATGCGCCCGTTTGTGACTTCTGAGGGCTGTCTGAAATGTCACGCTGTTCAGGGGTACAGTGTGGGCGAAATCCGTGGCGGCATAAGCGTCAGCATACCTCTCAGAAAGCTTTCTGACATAGAGACCAATGAAATACTTCTTTCGATAATAACCCACAGTCTTATCTGGGTTATAGGCCTTGCGGTGCTTGCTGTGGGCTACAGGAAAATATACGACATGATGTATGAACTTGCAGAAAGCAAGGACAAGCTTCATGAACTGAACGAACAGAAGTCAGCTATCCTTTCCTCCACAGGTGAGGCTATTCTGGGTGTGGACAGTACAGGGATTATTATTTTCGTTAACCCAGTTGTGGAGCAGATTACAGGATATTCAAGGGATGAGCTTCTCGGCAAGTCACACCACATTGTGCTGCAGCGCAGGAATAAACAGGGCAACCCTCTGGAAGAGGCTGACTGTCCGGTGTTTAAAACCATTCATGACGGTGAAAGACGGCGTGAGGAGCAGATTTTCCGCTGTAAAAACGGCACTTTTATAAACGTTGAGGTATTTGCCGCACCAATCAAGAAGGGCGGCAGGGTGCAGGGCGCCGTTGTTTCATATTATGATATAACAGAGCAGATCAGCAACAGGGAGACCATCAAGCGCTCGCTGGATGAAAAGGAGATTCTGCTTAAGGAGATACACCACAGAGTCAAAAATAACCTGCAAATTATAAGCAGCTTTTTAAGCCTCCAGAAGGAATCCAGCGGCTCCAAAGAAACCAGCGATGCATTGGGGGAAGCGGAAAGCAGGGTAATGGCTATGGCGCTTCTGCATCAGTCTCTGTACAGGTCTGAGAATATGTCAGTGGTGAGGCTGGATGCGTATTTCCACAGCCTTCTGGACAATATGCGCAAGAACATGAAAAGTATTCCCATTGAGATAATAGAGGATGTGGAGGCTGTATCACTGCCTATAGATACAATAATGTGCTGCGGGCTCATAGTGAATGAGCTTGTGATGAACAGCATAAAATACGCTTTTGATGAGGAAAGCGAAAATCCGCAGATACTTTTTTCATTCAAAACCGAAGGTGACCTCTGCAACATGACTGTGAAGGATAACGGCAGAGGCTATCCGCCCGGTCTAGATGCGGCATCTCTGGAAAGCCTCGGTCTGCCTATTGTCATTAACCTTGTGAAACAGCTCGGCGGTGAATATTTCCTGGGGAATGACGGCGGGGCATACTTCCGGGTATCTTTCAGATTATAGCCTTCAGCCGGAACAGTTTCTTTTCTTTTGTCTTCATGCTAATAATTATAATGATGCCGATATGTCTGTCCGTTTAACGGATAAAAATCCCCCTCTGTCCCCCTTTATTAAGGGGGAGGTTAGTACGAAAGGCGAAACACACTGTTTTTCCTTCTGCAAACCGCGAGCGTGTATCACAAATTTTTAATGATAGAGAGTAATTTGTGATAATAATGTTTAACACTCCCATGGAAGGGAGTGCGCCGTGCGCAGCGAAGGTTTGCCTTTGCAAACCGCGAGCGTGTATCACAAATTTTTAAGGATAAAAATTTGTGATAATAATATTAAGGAGCCAACTATGAGGATATACATACGTCTTTTCTCTTTTATAATAATTCCTGTCATGTGTGTGACACTGCTGATGTTTTTCACTTATCAGAAGCAGTTGCTCATCAATGCGGAGAATGAGCTTGTCAACGAGCTTAAAAACAAGTGGGAGATAATAAACGCGTCCGGAGTGCTTGAGCTCCCCCCGCATGAAGCCAGAGCGAGGCTTGAATCCATAAGCCGGGCAGCCCCCTTGCGGATTACTCTTATCAGCTCGGACGGTGTGGTTATCGATGATTCCTATGTGGCGGCGGATTCCGTGCCTGGAATAGAAAACCACAGTTCCCGCCCGGAAATTCAGGATGCCTTCAAAAACGGCGAAGGGATGGAGAAGCGTTTCAGTACAACAACCGGGCAGCGGATGATATATTACGCGAAGGAGCTTAAAGAAGGGGGGAATGTTCTGCGCATAGCCTACCCCATGCTTTATGTGGAAAGCCTGAAAAAAAAGATGAAGGAACAGGCCTACGCCACCTTTCTGGGGCTTTTTGCCGTTCTTTTCGCTGTGCTGTGGTTCATAAGCCTGAGAGTGAGCAGACCAGTGGTGAAGATAAGCCGCATTGTTGAGGATATAGAAAGCGGCAGACCGCCTGTTTTTCCTATTTTCAAAAGCAGGCTGATGGATAAGGTCGCGGGGCTGATATACCGGACATACAACGCTCTGGAGAAACAGAAGCACATACTTGAGGCGGAAAAGAAAAAGCTGAACGGTCTGGTTAATCTCCTTGAGGAGGGGATAATCAAGCTGGATGAAAACGGCAGGGTGGAACTTGCCAATAAAAGGGCTGAAAAAATTCTCGGCTGCCTGCTCAGGCAGGGGGATGATGTTCTGGCTAAGGTAACTGACAGGGATGCCATAGTTCTGGCTAAGGAGATCCTCTCCTACGAAACGGACTGCACAAAGGTGTACGAACTCCAGAATGCGGTTTATGAACTGTATGTGCGCTTCATGGAGGGCTCAAGAATCATCGTGCTCACGGATATAACCGACAGCGAACGCTACAGCAAATACAAGAGCGAGCTTATAACCAATATTTCCCACGAACTTAAAACACCGCTGGCGCTGGTTATGGGGTATGCGGAAACGCTTATGGAGCATCCGAACATGAAGCCGGAGGACAGGGATAAGTTCCTCGGCAAGGTTTATAAAGGGACAACCCAGCTTAACCAGATTATTAATGATGTTATAGAACTGCACAGATACGAATCATCCTCTGCGGAGGATATTGAAACCGAAGAGGAGACGGACCCGGCCGAATACGCTGAGGAACTCAGGGATTACTATTCGGATAAATTCGCCCCCGGAATGAAAATTACTGCGGAAGGAGAGCCTGTCAGGGTGAACAGGGCGCACCTTTCGAGCCTTGTCACGAATCTCATAGAGAATGCTGTCGCTTACTCAGGGAAGGATTATATAGAGGTGAGAATGCTCAGCACCGCGGATGAATTTTGCCTTGATGTGGAGGACGGCGGCCCCGTCATCCCTGCCGAGGAGCGGGACAGAATATTTGAGCGCTTCTACACTGTTTCAAAATCCAGAAATAAGAATATCTCAAGCACAGGGCTAGGGCTTTCCATAGTCAAGCATATATGCAGATTATACAGAGGCGGCATAACCCTTGAAACCAACAGCAGGGGCGGCAACACCTTTAAGGTGCGCATTACGCAGCCGGAGTGATGTGTAAGGTTTAAGAATACTGAGAGATTGCTTCACTGGCGTTCGCAATGACAGCAGCCTTTAAAGGGTTGTAGGTCAATCCGGCAGGACGCACGGATGATTGATGTTGTTGGGTGAAGGCACATGGATGTGCCGCCGCCGTGCGCAGCGAAGGATTGCCCTGCAATCCGCGAGCGTGTGGGTCAATCCGGCAGGACGCACTGATTGACCTTGTTAATTAGTGCGGTTTGCCGATTGCGGCGCTCTCTCCGGCCATAAGAACCTGCGCAATGTTGAATGTATGGTCGCCTATTTTTTCAAGGCAGTTCAGTATATCAACATAAATCAGCCCGGCATCAATGGTGCACTCTCCGGCGTTGAGCCTTTTCACATGGTTCTTCTTAAAACGTTTTCTCATGCTGTCTATGATGTCTTCATCTTCTGTATCGATTTTTAAAGCACCGTTCATGAAACAGTTCATGGTATGCCTGTAGAAGCTTTGTACAACGTCATAAATTTCTCTCAGTTCTTCATTGGCTTCCGGGCTGAAAACTATCTGTTTTTTTCTGATTTTCTTGATTGAGTTATATATGCTTTCGGAATAGTCGCCGATTTTTTCCAGATTATGGACAACATGGTGCATCTTATTGATCTGGTTTGCGGAGTTCTGGCTGATGTTTTTCATGGACAGCTTAACGAGGAACGCAGATATTTCCTTGTCGAACGTGTCCAGATGCCCCTCAAAGACTTTAACATCCGCAAGGCCTGATTCATCGCCGTTTACAAGGTATTTTCCGGTAGCTTCCACCATGCTGCCCGCATAGCCTGACATGCGCAGGACTTCTTTTTTAGCCTGTTCAACCGCTATTGAGGGTGTGCTCATTATATTGTCGCTGAGGCGCACCATCCTGTTTTCATCCGGTTTGTCCGGTTTGATTATGACTTCGCACAGTCTGGCCAGATAGTGGATGAAGGGGAGGAACACAAGCATGTTAATCAGGTTGAACATTGTGTGCAGGTTGGCGATGTGGCGTGCTATATTGGGCTTGGAGCCGTCTGCCGCCACTAAGTCCGCATCTCCCGGAGTGACATAGTTAACGAAATCCACCAGATAACGCAGTATGAACAGCATGTACACAACACCGATAAAGTTAAGGAGGAAGTGGCCGAATGCCGCCTGTTTTGCCGTGCGGTTTGTCCCTATGGCCGCAAGGTTGGCTGTTATTGTTGTGCCTATGTTCTCACCGAGAACAAGGGCGCATGCGCCGTAGAAATCTATAAGCCCTGTGGTTGCCAGTGCTATGGTAATACCTATGGTGGCTGAGGAGCTCTGCACTAAAACGGTGAGAAGTGCGCCTGCGCTCACCGCAAGGATGGGGTTGCTGGAGAAGAATACGAACATATCCCTGAAACCATCGGTCTTGCGTAAGGGGACAAAGCCGTCCTTCATGATCTCCATACCGATGAAGAGCATACCGAAGCCGAGAAGAATCTCGCCCCAGTACTGTTTCATAACATCCTTGGAGAACATTTTAAGCATCATGCCTATGGCTATGGCGGGGAGCGCAAAAGCGTGTATGTCAAATGCGATAAGCTGCGCTGTGACTGTTGTACCGAGGTTTGCACCCAGAACAACACTGAGTGCCTGAGTAAGGCTCATCAGCCCGGCGTTGACAAAACCGACAACCATTACGGTGGTTGCTGAGGAGCTTTGTATTATAGCTGTGACCGCAAGTCCGACAAATGTTCCCACGAATCTGTTGCTAGTAAGCTTTTCGAGGGCTTTTTTGAGACCCTGTCCTGCGGATTTCTGAAGTGCTTCGGACATGAGCTTCATGCCGAATATGAATAGACCGAGACCGCCGAAGAGTCCCGCAATCAGGTTAAACCAGTCCGATGACGTCACAAAATGCTCCTTTGGATGACAAAAATCTGACAGGAATATAACCGTAATCTGACAATTTTGACAACCTTAACATGAAAGGAGAATCAAAGTTTTTTGAAACGTCTGCCTAACGAACTGATGGTAATAAAAGCTTTTGTTATTTGCCCAGAACGCTGACAAGCATGAAGCTTTCAGCTTCGTCAAACTTACTGCCGCTGAAATCGCCGTAGTGGACACATGATGAAAAGCCCGCCTGTGCGGCAGCTGTGGAAAGCTCAGTATGGGTCAGAGGATAAAGCATTACGGATGAAGAGGATGTCTGTCTGTCTGCGGTGAGTGTCCCTGTGAATTTGATGCTGTTCTCCGCGTAGGTGTAGTCCCTGACGAAACGCACTCTGTCAGTTTCGATAAGGGGCAGACTGAGGGGGCGGTTTTTCAGTATACGGGCGTAGTTAAGTATCTGGATTACCGCCTTTCCTCCGCTTTGCAGGGTGCGGGCAAATCCGCCGAGGATATTTTCTGCGTCCGCAGTGTCTGTGCAGTGGGCGAGGGTGTTGCCTATGCAGTACACAAGGGAAAATCTGCCGGAGAAGCTTTCCGGCAGGCGGCGCATATCTCCGGCGGATATATTTTCGGTGTATTTAATGAGTTCGGGAACATACTCAATGCCTTCTGCGCTGAATCCTTCCCCATGGAACCTTTTTACATAGGCTCCGGTGGCGCAGCCGACATCCAGAACTCTTCCCGCGGCGTGCAGCCTGAGGAAGTCGAATGTGGTCTGCGAAAAAGGGAAAACCTCGTCATAAGCTTTTGCGAGTATGCGGTAGAACTCCATTATTTCTCCTAGAACATTATGCGCAGTTCGGCGCTGCCTGTTGCTCCGCCGTTAACTTTCTGATCGCGGAGAACTTCGTCATCGTCATCAACAATATAATATCTGGCGCTGGTGATCATCCCTGCGGAAAGTACCAGCCTTGCGTAGCTGCTGATGTCCTTTTCAGCCTCAAGGCTTACTGAGGCTATGCGCAGCCTAAGCTCCGAATCCTCCGGGTAGTCTTTGCCCAGATAAAATGTGTCCGTATTGTTTGAGTATACCAGAGAAGTTCTGAAATCGTCCGACCAGTGGTAAGTTCCCTTCACTTTGCCCTGTCCCAGAATGGAGAGCGAGGCCTCAAAGCTTACCTTCTCCGCCGGTTTCCACTTAATCATATTAAGCGAACCCGCCAGAATGTAAAGGTTTGGGGCAGTGTAGGAATACCCGAAGGCGGGCAGAACGTACATGTCGTCCAAAAGCTCCTTATTAGAGGCAACCAGTCCGAGATAAAATTTATGCGGTCCGGTTTCGTAAATCTTTTTTGCCGCCACGATTCCGACGAAATAACCGTCCGATTCCTCAAACGGCTCATCAGTCGATACTCCTGCCTTCATATTGAGCAGATATTCATGTCCCTCTATATCAATTCCCAGAGCAGCCTGAGTCAGGGTGTCCGGCATGAAGCCTGCCGCATCGTTGAAATCGGTCATTTTATAATCTGCGGAGAGTTTAAGCTTATGATTGTTCGGTATGTCGATTGTTTCGGAAACCTCTGCCCCGTAGTAGGCTGCACCAAGGTCATCAGGGCTGGTGAAGCCGCCGATGAAACCTATTTCCGCTGCCAAGGCATGAACAGAAAAAAGACACAAAAACAAGGCTGCTGCATATTTCATAAATTTTCCTCCAAATAACTCAGGGTATATTATATTATTTACAGTAATATTCGATGCTATTTTTTACCCAGATGCAATTTTTAACATTATCCGGACAAAAATAACGCTGAATAATTCATTGAAAAGAGGGATATTTATGAAATGTGTGCTGATTACAGGCGGAGCAGGCGGAATAGGTCTCGGCTGCGCCTCATACTTCGCCGGAAAAGGCTGGTCGGTGTTTATCGCGGATATAAACGGGGAAGCATGTCCGGAGGCGGCGCGCAGTATTGACGGTGCTGACTTTGCGGTTACAGATGTGGCATCAGAGGAGAGCGTGAAAGCCTGTGTCGAACGATGTGTAAAAAGATTCGGGCGGATAGATGCGCTTATAAATAACGCAGGCATAGCAAACCCTTTTACGGAGCCGGTGGAGAGCCTGAGCCTTGAGGAGTGGAACAGGGTGATCGGCGTGAACCTCACCGGAGCATTTCTTATGACCAAGCACTGTGTGCCTTACCTGAGAAAAACAAACGGCAGCATAATAAATATGGCTTCCACAAGGGCTTTTCAGTCTGAGAAAAACTCAGAGAGCTACGCCGCGTCCAAAGGCGGGCTGACAGCTCTCACCCACGCTTCCGCCGTGAGCCTCGGCCCTGATGTCCGGGTGAACTGCATCTGCCCCGGCTGGATAAATGTTTCAGGTTACAGAACATCGGAAAGGGATCACGCACAGCACCCGGCGGGCAGGGTGGGAAAGGCGGAGGATATAGCATCCCTTGCTTATTATCTGGTTTCAGATGAGGCGAAGTTTATTACAGGGCAAAGCTTCACTGCGGACGGCGGAATGACTGTGAAGATGATATATGAGGATTAGCCCGCCAGCTCCCTTTCCGGTTTGCCGATGAAGTAGCCCTGCGCATAGTCCACACCGAGGCTGTCGGCGGCTTTCAGAAGCTCTTCGCTGCTGATAAACTCCGCTATTGTCCGGACACCGGTCTGTCTGGCGAAGGTGACTATGGAGCGGACAATCTCTGTTGCCCTTTCATCTTCAAGCACATGCTTCATTATGCCTGCATCTATTTTCACATAGTCCGCGTTGAGCTTTATGAGGTATTCAAAGTTTGAGTAACCTGAGCCGAAATCGTCTATGGCTATTTTCACACCATGATTCTTGAACTCCCTGAGCAGGGTAAGCACTTCCTCAAACCCCTGAAGCTCCTCCGTTTCCACGATTTCGATCACAAGCCTGCTGAGAACATCGTGGCTTTTGGCGTAAGTGATCAGGTATTCCATTGTTTCATCATTCATCAGATCCTCAATGGTGAGGTTGATGGAAAACTCATACGGAAGGTTTTTGAACTTCTGCACTGATTTCTCTATTATGATAAGCGTGAGTCTCGGATATATCCTTGTTTTCTTGCTTATATCCATGAAGTCGCCTGGGGTGAGGATTTGCCCGGTTTCATCCTCCGCCCGCATGAGGCACTCGTATTTCTCGATTCTGCCTGTGGCTATATTGTATATTGGCTGGAACACCGGGAAAACCTTATCATTCTTTATGGCAGCATAAATGCTTTTCAGCACTGCAATATCTTTGCCGTAGTTTGCCGCCATCTGCATATCCGCGGGGTCGTAAACATAGTAGTCGGCGTTTCTTGCCTTTGCGTTGTTCAGAGCCATGTCTGCATATGCCAGAACGTCCCTGCTGCCGTATGCTATGCCGCTTCTCAGGGTTATGGGTATCTCTTCGCTGCCTATTTTAACTCCTGTTGAGGCTATGCTGTACTGAACGTCCCTGATGTCGTTTTTGAACTGTTCAATATCCGCCCCGTCAGCGAGAACCGCGAAGGTATCGGCATTCACACGGTAAAAGGAGTAGGGCTTCCTGCTGAGTCTGCGGAAAATGGATGACCCGGTTTCCCTTATGACCCCGTCTCCGGTTTTGTTTCCGTAGTGGTCATTTACAGCGCTGAAACGGTCAATATCAAGGAGCCCCAGAACGGGTTTCTCTGTTCTTTCTATATCCGCCAGAAGCTTCATCCTGCTTCCTAAGCTGGTGAGAACATCCGTGTTGAAAATATTTTCAAGCCTGTCCCTGTTCTCCATGAGCTCCGTTATGTCATGACCGGATGATATGTATTCGATTATGTGCCCGTCCTCATCTTTAAGAGGCACGATGGTGGCACTCTTGTAATAGCTTGTGCCGTCGGCTTTTTTGTTTTTGAGCACTCCGTGCCATACTCTGCCGCTGCTTATGGTTTCCCACATCCTGCGGAAGGTTTCCCTTGGTGTGGCCGGGTGGCGTTCCACATTGTGGGAGCGGCCGATTACGTCATCTTTGCTGTAGAGAGTGGTGGTGCTGAACTTGTCATTGACATAGTTGATGCGCCCCTGAGGGTCTGTCTTGGAGACGATTGATGACTCGTCCAGAACAAGCTTGTACTGTTCCAGCATGTTCATTTCACGCAGTCGGCTTTTCTCTATTTTTCTTATATGCACGTTTATGTATATGCTTATCAGTGCTGTTATGAGGACAATGATCGCCAGCAGTGCGGAGATGCGTATAAGGTCATTGTGGAAGACCTCTTTCAGTTCTCTGCTTTCCCTGTCGAGATAAGTGTTGAAATCGCTGGAGTAAAACCCTGTGGCGATTATCCAGTCCCACGCGGAGATTTTAGCCATGTAAGTGACTTTTTCTTCCGGTTCTTGCCCTTTCGGAGCTTTCCAGTAGTATGAAACATAGGCTGAATCAGTGCTTTTGAGCGCTTCGGAGAACAGGCTGCCCAGGTTGTTCCCCTTTGAGTCGGTTATGTCAAAGGTGCTCATATTTTCGATTTCGCTCATTACCGGATGCAGAAGCACTCTGTAGTCTGCGTCCATAATGAAGAAATAGCCATAGTCGTTATAGCCGAAGCGTTCCTCACGGAAAAGCTCCAGAATATATTTTTTGAGATATGCATCCTGAAATTCGGTATAGGAAGCGGCTGCGATGTAGATGCCCAGTTCGGGGACATATTTTGCGAAAGCTATTTTGGGATAAAGGTCGTTTTTGTCCGCCGCAGGCTTAATCCAGTCATAGTGACCGAAAGTTTCGTTCTTTCCCTCAAGATCGGCCAAAAACTTTTCCAGCCCCTCGTTCCCTTCTACAATGCTGAATATGCTGGTTCCGGTCAGGCTGTTGTTTCCGCCGTGGAAAATAAATTTGCCGTTACTGTCGAAAACAAAGCAGTAGCCTGTTCCGTTGTCCCATTTCAGGCTGTCCAGAGTCTGAGTGATTAATGATTGCGGAGCATTTGCCGCATAGAGTTTTTTTAGAATATCCTCAGCGTTTTCCGCCCTGTTTTTCAGAAAGATGCGGATCGTTTCCTGACGCATGAGGCGCATATTCTCTATCTTCGCCTCGGCGCGCCCGATTTCGGTTTTTATGTTGGCTTTCTGGGTTTCTATGAATCGGTCGCGGATGTTTCCGGCGCGGGTTTCGAACTCCTTTTCCGCTTCGTAAAAAAGGAAATAACCGATAAGCATTATGAATGACACAAAGATAAACAGCACATTAAGTATATTGAGGGTTGTTACGGAGATTCTCGGTTTGCCGTTAATCATATAAATAACCTGTATCAGCGGATTCCTAAGGATTATAGACTAATTCCTCCTATTTTCAATCTATAAAGCGCTGTGTAATACATAGTAAATCTATAGGTTTTGTCTTGACAAAAGAAAAATATGCTTTATCCTGTGTATATGCTTATCCAGAGCGGCTGAGGGACGGGCCCTGCGAAGCCGCAGCAACCCTGCGCACAGACGCGTAAAGGTGCTAACTCCCGCCCTATAATATTTTCAGGGGCAGATAGGCGGAGACAGATTCTCCGGTTATAAGACTCATAAGCCCCTGATCGTTCCTGACGGTCAGGGTTTTTTTATAGCCGAATTATTTTCCCCGTCCCCCGGTATCCAGAGGAGGAAACTATGCCGCACAGACAGGAAACCATAGCCGTAAGAGGGGGCTATAAACCCGAAGAGCACAACGGCTCTATCACAGTGCCTATCTACCAGACGAACGCTTACCAGTTCCGCGACATTGAACATGCCAGAAATCTCTTTGATCTAAAAGAGTTCGGGCATATCTACACCCGCATAACAAACCCCACCACTGCTGTTCTTGAGGAGAGGCTCTGCCAGCTTGAAGGCGGTGTGCATGCGGTGGTAACCTCTTCCGGTCACTTTGCGGAATTTGCGGCAATAAGCGTTATCGCCGGCGCGGGTGATGAAATTGTTTCCTCATCCAGACTTTACGGCGGCTCGGTTAACCTTTTCACTTACTTTCTCGGCAACCTCGGAGTTAAGGTGAATATAGTTGATCAGTATGACTTTGAGGCGGTGGAGAAGGCGATAAACGAAAAAACCAAAGCTCTGTTCATAGAAACCATCAGCAACCCGTCATGCGACATAGCAGACTTCGAGGCGTGGAGCGCCATAGCCAAAAAGCATAAGCTTCCGCTCATTGCGGACAGTACGCAGGCGACACCGCTTCTCTGCCGCCCGAAGGACTTCGGGGCGGACATAGTCATACATTCGCTGACGAAATACATAGGCGGACACGCCAACTCCATGGGCGGGGTGGTTATCGATCTGGGCACGTTCGACTGGGCAGGCTCAGGAAGGTTCCCTTCATTTACCGAGCCGAACCCCAGCTATCACGGACTTAAATTCGCAGAAACCTTCGGTGCGGCGGCTTTCGGTGTGAAGGTGCGTGTTGAAGCCCTGCGTGATGCGGGCGGATGCCTCTCGCCGCAGAACTCGTTTTACATTTTACAGGGTATAGAAACCCTGCATCTCAGAATAAAGGCTCACTCTGAAAATGCCCTCTCCCTTGCGCAGTTTTTGCAGGAGCATGAAAAGGTTGAGTGGGTGAACTACCCCGCGCTTCCCGGAAGCCTCAATAAGGCAAGGGCTGACAAGTACCTGAAAGGCTATGGCTCAGGGGTGCTCAGCTTCGGCGTGAAGGGCGGTCTGGATGCGGCTGTAAAGGTTATTGAGGCACTTAAGATAGCTAACCATGTGGCAAACTTCGCCGATGTGCGCACCCTCGTCACTCACCCCGCAAGCACCAGCCACAGGCAACTTTCCAGCGAAGGCAGAAGAGCCGCAGGCTCCCCTGATGAGCTTATCCGCGTCTCCGTCGGCATAGAACACATTGAAGATATTAAGGAAGACTTTGCACAGGCTTTGGCGCAGATATAAAACACTCCCCGCCCCCCGCTCCCATGGAAGGGAGCGCGCCGTGCGAGCGAAGGCGGGTTTATCCCGCCGCGAGCGTGTATAAAAAATTCCCACGGAGGGCGAATTTTTTATAGTTAAGGACAGACAGACTTTGCGCAGGCTTTAGCGCAGATATAAAGGTTTCCTTGGGCGGGAGTGATAAGCGGGTTAAGCATAAATGCCCAAAGTTTAAATCTTCTTATCTCTGACAGATATTTAGGCGACCATACTTGACTGATGACACGGCCATCTCTTTTTAGAGATGGCTTTAAGTTTTTTTCAATGGCTTCTTTCAAAACCTCAGCTTTCATTTGTGATTCTATATGTATTTTTTTAAGATGCATGTAGAGTCACTTGAACTCTTTTTTCGGTAGGATGATTGCTATCCCTACAATATTGCATTATCCCATTATGTGTGGTATAGTGCAAATATATTGGGATAATATTGATAAATAGGTGATAAATGGGAATAGGAGATTCTGTTCGTAAATATTTATTAAAGACTCTTGGTTGGAATTTTCAGGGCTTTCAAAAAGAGAGTTTTGGAAGCTTGCCTATGTATCTGTCTTCAAGATATAAGTATTTTTCAACTTATCTTTTTGAACAAAGACTGATTTTTATGCAGTGCGATGATTATGAACTGACTCCTGCCCAGATCTATAAGGATTACAATAAGGTTCAAAACATACTGAATCAACCTTTAGTTTATGTTGATGAAGTTATGACTTCTTACGACAGAGAAAGGCTGATAAAATATGGTGTCCAGTTTGTTGTGCCTAATAAACAGATATTTCTGCCTGACTTAAGAATTGACCTGCGTGAACATTTTTCTAAAAGAAAAAATAAAGCTGAATACTTTTCTCCATCGGCTCAGATGGTATTGTTATCAGTGTTGTGGAGAACTTTCGATGTGACTTTTTCCATAGGTGCTTTGGTGGATAGATTTGGAATATCAACATCAAATGCTCAGAGATTAATAGATGATTTAGAAGAATTGGGATTGGCGGAAAGCCATAAAGAGGGGCGTGAGCGAATAGCAAGATTTGTTTTTAGCGGAAAAGAGCTTTGGGATAATTCTGTTAAATACTTAAAATCACCGGTGAAAAAACGGTTGTTTATAAAGGATTTCAATAGTCCTGTGGTTGTAGGCTTTATTGCTGGGCTTACGGCTCTTTCAGAATGTTCCATGTTATCAACACCAAGAAGACCGTCGTTTGCTGTTTCTCAAAAAACTTGGGATGAACACTCCAATATTTACCAATTGGCAAAATATGCTGATGAAGCTGCACTGGAGGTTGAAATCTGGACTTACCCTCCTGAAAAAGTATTGGATTATAAGTCAGAAACTGAACATCCGTTCTCTTTCGGTAATGCTGCTGTAGATAAGTTATCTATGTATCTTTCTTTGAGGAATGATTATGATGAAAGGGTTCAGGGCGAGCTTGCAGATGTGTTGGAGAAAATGCAATGGTAAAAGGATTGGAGTTATTTGCCGAATATTTTAAAGATTATACTGAATGCTACGTTATCATAGGCGGTACTGCATGCGATTATTTTCTGGATAAAGAAGATATTGAATTCAGGCTGACAAAAGATATTGATATTGTTGTTTTATTAGAAGTTCTAAATAAAGATTTTAATGACAGATTTCAACTGTTTGTCAGCGATGCAGGCTATAAACATATAAAGAAATCCACAGGGGAAAAGCAATTTTACAGATTTGAAAACCCGGATGATGGAAGATTCCCGGTTATGATTGAACTCTTTTCCAAAAAAGCGGATTTAATTGACATAAAAGAGGACCAGATTTGTGCTCCTATCACTGTTGATGAAGAAATTAACAGCCTTTCTGCTATTCTGCTTAATGAAGAATACTATGATATGATTAAGAATAACTGTGTATCAGAAAATAATATAACTTTCGTGCAGAAAGAAATAATAATACCACTTAAGGCAAGGGCATATATAGATAACATAAGTAAAAAAGAAAAAGGAATATTTGTTGGAGATAAAGATATTAGAAAACACCGAGGCGATATTTTCAGAATTGCCGACACTATTGCTCCTGATACTCGTATATCTATTCCTTCTCTAGTGCAGAAAGATTTAGCTGATTGCCTCAATATGTTGAGAGACGATGATGTCAAAATGAAAGATTTGGGTATCACAACTGATAAAACAACACTAATAGAAAACGTGATTAAAATATATAGTATTTCATAGTTATAAATGAGCGAATATCTTACAGTAGCTCATCTGCCCTATTTCCTACACATTCGTGCCTTCCTCTATTCCTTGACCATATCCGCGTGTTTTGCCTCTTCCCTCTGCCTGAGTTCAACCCTGCGGATTTTTCCGCTTACGGTTTTAGGGAGCGATTCCACAAACTCTATTTCTCTGGGATATTTATACGGCGCGGTCTCTTTTTTAACGTGCTCCTGAAGCGATTTGATTAATTCAGGTGACGGCTCGTACCCTTTTTTCAACACCACGAACGCCTTGACAATTGTGCCCCTGATAGGGTCTGGCGAGCCGACAACGGCGTTTTCGGCAACTGCGCCGTGGCTCTGGAGTGCGCTTTCCACTTCGAAGGGGCCTACCCTGTAGCCGCTTGCCTTGATAACATCATCCGCTCTGCCCACAAACCAGAAGTAGCCGTCCGCATCCTTGTAGGCCTTGTCCCCTGTGAAATACCAGCCGCCGCGGAAGGCTTCCTTTGTACTTTCCTCATCGTTGTAGTAGCCTCTGAAAAGACCTACGGGGTGGTTTGAGGCGCATTCAATGGCGATATGCCCCGTTTCGCCTGCGGGAAGCGGAAGACCGTCATCATCAACTATGTCAACATTGAAGCCCGGCGCAGGCTTGCCCATGCTGCCGAAGCGTATCTCAAATGCGGGGCAGTTGGCGATGGTGTTCACCGTTTCCGTCTGACCGTAGCCGTCATATATGGTTGTTCCTGTGTGCTCCTTCCAGATGCGTATGACTTCGGGGTTCAGCGGTTCCCCTGCGCTTACCGAGTGGCGCAGCTTTGAAAAGTCATACCGTGTGAGATCCTGAAGAATGATCATCCTGTAGGCGGTGGGGGGAGCGCAGAAAGTTGTCACACCGTATTTCTCCATGATGTAGAGGTGTTTTTCCGGCTCAAAGTGGTCGGCCGCATTGTGCATGAGAACCGTTGTGCCGATTATCCACTGACCGAACATCTTGCCCCAGACAGCTTTTCCCCAGCCTGTGTCGCTGAGTGTCCAGTGGATGTCGTTCTCTGTTAAGTCCTGCCAGAAGCGGGCTGTTATGTAATGACCGAGGGCGTATGTCTGGTCGTGCATTACCATGCGGGGGAACTTGGTTGTTCCGCTTGTGAAGTACATTATGAGCGGGTCGGTCGGGAGAGTGGGTTCTGCATCCTCCCTCCGGAAGTCTGCGGGTGCGTTCTCCATCTCTTGTTCATAGGAGATCCAGCCTTCGCATTCGGCGCCTACGGCTATTTTCCCTTCGAGGTTGTTGAGATTGCATTTCTGCATTTTTTCCAGGCAGTCATGGTAAACCGCTGCACCCTTTGCTCCGGAAGCGGCTATGCGGTAGTTTATGTCGTTGGGCTGGAGTATTTTCGGTGCGGGCATGGGGACAACGCCCATCTTGAAACAGCCGAGCATAACCGCATACCACTCAGGCACACGGGGGATCATTACATAGAGCTTGTCCCCTTTTCTGAACCCGTGCTTTTTCAGGACATGGGCGAACCTTGCGCTCATTCTGCTTAAGTCTTTATAGGAAAAATGTATGTCTGTTTCACCGTCTGTATCAACGAAAATAAGTGCGGTTTTATCCGGCGTGAGTTCCGCCCTTTTGTCTATAACATCAAAACCGAAGTTGTAAAACTCAGGTATTTCAATCTTAAAATCGCCTGTTGCGGGGTCTGTTCTGAATAAACTGTCGGGCATATGAGTCTCCGAATGAAAATTATGGTGACAAAATATAATAGTGCTGCTTAAGAAAGTAAAGCAGGAATTAACAGTTGGACGTAATAAGAAAACCTTTTCCGTCCGCTGTTGCATTCGGCGTAAATTTCCCCTAATATTTGAGTTTAACAAAAAATAAGCGGTGAAACTGATGAGCGAGTCAAAAGAAACTTACAAGGGTTCCAACTTTATCAGGAATATAATCATAAAAGACCTTGAGGAAGGCAAAAACGAGGGCAGGGTGCATACCCGCTTCCCGCCTGAGCCTAACGGCTATCTCCATATAGGGCATGCGAAATCGATCTGCCTCAATTTCGGAATGGCGGAGGAGTTCGGCGGAAAATGCAACCTCCGTTTTGACGATACCAACCCGCTGAAAGAGGACACGGAGTATGTGGAATCGATCAGGCGCGATGTGAAATGGCTCGGTTTTGACTGGGAAGACAGGGAATATTTCGCTTCCGACTACTTCGGGAAGTTTTACGAATACGCAGTGCAGCTCGTCAGGGACGGACTGGCGTTTGTGGACGACCTCACGGCAGAGGAGATAAGGCAGTACAGAGGCTCGCTCACCGAACCCGGCAGGGAAAGCCCTTACAGAAACCGCAGTGTTGAGGAAAACCTTGACCTCCTTGAACGCATGAAAAAAGGTGAGTTCAAAGACGGCGAAAAGGTTCTGAGAGCCAAGATTGACATGAGCTCGCCGAACATAAACATGCGTGACCCGGTTATATACCGCATAGCCCACGCCGAGCACCACAACACCGGAAACGACTGGTGCATTTACCCTATGTATGACTTTGCCCACGGGCTTGAGGATTCCATAGAGGGGATAACCCACTCGATCTGCACACTGGAGTTCGAGGATCACAGACCTCTTTATGACTGGTTTCTGGAAAAACTCGGCGTGTACCACCCCCAGCAGATAGAGTTCGCGAGGCTGAATCTCACCAATACGGTGATGAGCAAGCGCAAGCTGCTCAAACTCGTGCAGGATAAATATGTAAACGGATGGGACGACCCCAGAATGCCCACCATCGCAGGTCTGCGGAGAAGGGGCTTCACACCGGAATCGATCCGCATGTTCACGGACATGATCGGCGTTTCCAAAAGCAACAGCATAATCGAATACTCCCTCCTTGAAAACTGCCTGAGGGATGACCTAAACAAGCGCGCCCACAGGCGCATGGCGGTTATTGACCCGCTTAAGATGGTTATCATCAACTATCCGGAAGACAAAGAAGAGCTTCTTGAGGCTGAAAACAACCCGGAAAACGAAGCGGACGGCAAAAGGATGATCCCTTTCTCCAGAGAGCTTTACATAGAGCGGGAAGACTTCATGGAAAACCCGCCGAAGAAATATTTCAGGCTTTTCCCCGGCGGTGAGATAAGGCTTAAGCATGCCTACTACGTGACCTGCGTTAATGTGGTGAAGGACGCTGAGGGCAATGTGACCGAAGTTCACTGCACATACGACCCCGCAAGCAAAGGGGGCTGGACGGAGGACGGGCGCAAGGTCAGGGGCACATCCCACTGGGTGAGCGCAAGACACGCTGTCAGGTGCGAAGTCCGCATTTATGACAACCTGTTCATAAAAGAGAACCCCGATGACGTGGAAGAGGGGCAGGACTTCACGGCGAACATCAGCCCCGATTCACTGAAAATTACCGGGTGCTGGGGCGAGCCTTCTCTGGCGGAGGCTGCGGAGTTTACCTCCTTCCAGTTTCTCAGACAGGGCTACTTCGTGGCGGACCCGGATACATCAAAAGAAAAGCCTGTGTTCAACAGAACTGTTTCCCTTAAGGATTCATGGGCTAAGGAACAGCAGAAGGGCTGATTATTTAAGGAGGAGATATGCAGATTCTTGAGGCTATTTTCAACAGGAGAAGCATCAGGCGTTTTTCCGTTGTGAAAAAGGTGGAGAAAGATAAGGTGGAAACACTGCTTAAGGCGGCAATGAGCGCTCCCTCAGCGGGAAATCAGCAGCCGTGGGTCTTTGTGGTGATTGATGATGAGTCAACCCTGAGGGAGATCCCCTCCATACACCCTTACGGGGCTATGTTTTCTCAGGCTCCGCTGGGCATAGCGGTCTGCGCTGATCCTTCAAAGGAAAAGCACAAGGGCTACTGGCCGCAGGACTGCGCGGCGGCTGTGCAGAACATACTGCTTGCCACTCAGGCTCTGGGGCTTGAGGCTGTCTGGTGCGGGCTTTACCCTAACGAAAAGCCGGAGGCGGCAGTTAAGGAACTGCTTAAAATCCCCGCTGAAATACGCGCCATGGCGCTTATCGCAATCGGCTATTCCGATGCGAAAGGACACCCAGCCGACAGGTTTGATGCGGATAAAGTGCACAAAAACCGCTGGGGCGGCAAATAAATGAAATACTGGCTGATGAAGTCCGAGCCGGAATCCTACTCCATAGACAGACTGGCGAAGGAAGGTAAAACCTTCTGGGAAGGGGTAAGAAACTATCAGGCGCGCAATTTTATGATGAATGAGATGAAAAAAGGGGACAAGGTTCTCTTTTATCACTCAAACACCGCAGAGCCCGCGGTTGTCGGGCTGGCTGAGGTGTGTGCGGATGGGGCGGCAGCGGATTTCACAGCTTGGGATAAATCAAGCAAATATTACGACCCCAAATCGCCGCAGGAAAAACCAAGGTGGTTCATGACGGAGGTCAGGTTCATTAAGAAGCTTGATAAGCCAGTGACGCTTAAGGATATAAAAGAGATGCCGGGGCTTGAGGGGATGAAGCTTGTCCAGAAAGGGATGCGCCTCTCCGTTCAGCCCGTTTCGGCGGAAGAATATAATATAATTCTTGAGATGGCGGGCGAAAAGGTTTAGAACGCCCGCATTGCCTTGGTGAGCAGCTTTTCCAGAATCTGCCCCTCCTCCGGCGTGAGTTCGCTGAGGATCTCCTCGGTTAGCTCAAGGTGCAGTGCATGGTGGCGGCGGTAAATCTCCTCCCCTTCATCAGAGAGCGCCACATAGTAAGACCTTCTGTCAGTTTCGTTCGGCTTTCTGATCACATACCCCAGCTTCACCAGCTTATCTATATTCACTGTGAGAGTGCCGGTGGTTATGCCCATTTTTTCCGCCAGTTCCTTCATGCGCAGGGGTTCGCTGCTGCCCAGAACCTCTATAGTATGCATCTGCGGCAGCGTGAGGCCTGTATCTTTTACAACGGAGTGCTCCCATGAGGAGAGCTTTTCATAAAATTCAACAACAACGTTTGACAGCTTTTCCATAAGAACCTTTTTTATTAGTGCAGGAATCTGAATCTTAGCAACAGAGAAGTTTTTCTTCAATAAAACTTTACTTTATTATTCGCCATAATAAAAGCTCCTGTTGATTTTGACAGTGCTAATTGGGATAATTAAAAAATTACAGTATTCAGGAATATTAAACAGTTTATCCCGGAGTGAATATGGAAAAGTCCACAGTCATAGGTCTTATCCTCGGTTTTGTCGCAGTCGGTGTCGGAATGGTGTTCAAAGGCGCCAGCCTCACATTCCTCCTGAATCCGGCGGCGTTTCTCATTATCTTTGTCGGCACAGCAGCGACCCTTTTCATAGGCTTTCCCATGAAGGAAATTTCAAAATTCCCTGTTCTTCTGGGGATAATAATGAAGGGGCAGAAGCACGAAACGGAGGAGGAACTGATCCGTATATTTACCGACTTTGCCGGAACAGCGCGCAAGAGCGGGCTGCTCTCGCTGGAAGGGCGGATGGACGAGGTTCACAACCCCTACATGCGTAAAGGTCTGTCACTGATAATTGACGGCCGCGATCCGGAATTTGTGCAGAACATCCTTCAGGAGGATATAAGCGCAATGGAGGAGCGTCACCAGATGGGGGCGCAGATCTTCACACAGGCAGGTACATACGCGCCTACGCTGGGGGTTCTCGGTGCGGTTATAGGGCTTGTGGCTGCTCTGGGAAACCTGAATGATATAGAGAAGCTCGGTCATTCGATAGCTGCGGCGTTCATCGCAACTCTTATGGGTATTTTCAGCGGCTATGTTCTCTGGCATCCTTTCGCTAACAAGCTCAAACGTTTCTCAAAGCATGAGGCGGAGCTGAAGAAAATGATTTTCGAGGGAATAACGGCGCTTCAGGCAGGTGATTCCGCATCCACAGTGGAGGAGAAGCTTAATGTCTTCCTCCCGCAGAAAAAACGCGAAAAACCGGAATAGGGTCATGACATGAAGAAACATAAACATAAGCACCATGAAGAGCATGTGGATGAATCATGGCTCATACCTTACGCTGACCTGCTGACGCTTCTTCTGGCGCTGTTCATTGTCCTTTTTGCAACAAGCCAGAGCGATAAAAAGAAAATGGAGCAGATGGCGGAGGTTTTCACCGATATACTGTCAGGTCAGACGGGTATAATGGACAGCATGGCTCCGTTCAGGAAGGTCAAGCCTGATACAGGCAATACTCCTGATGCACCCGCTCAGACAGGTGATAAGGGCGGAGGCGGGGCAAAGGCCGCTCAGGAGGAGACAGATCTTATACAGCTTAAAAATGATGTGGATGAATTTTCAAAAATGAACAGCCTGCCCGGTTATCTCAGCACCAGCATAACCGGAGAAGGGCTCATGATCTCCATAAAGAGTGTGGCTCTTTTCTCCTCCGGCAGCTCAGCACTTATGCCCGAAGCGGACAGGATTGCCGCGGGAATAGCGAAGCTTCTGGAAAATTACGATCAAAGCGTGGTTGTGGCGGGGCACACTGACGATGTTCCGTCCGGCACTGTGCCTAACTGGGATCTCAGCTCTGCCAGAGCTCTGAGCTTCATGAAGGAGATGCTGAATGATCCGAGGCTTAATCCAGCCCGTTTCAGTTCCGCAGGCTACGGAGAGTATCATCCCATTGTGCCTAATATCACTGAGGAGAACAGGCAGCTTAACAGGCGTGTGGAGGTGCTTGTGAAACGCAAGTTTCCCATGCCTCCTGCCGACTGAATGCAGCAGTCTCGAATATAAGACACCCCTCTGAGGAGGGGTTTTTTTGTATGAAAATAAAGTTTGATGTTCAAAATAAATCCATTGACACTTTCAGAAAACAGGCGTAACTATACCCATACCCCTATGGGTATCGCCGGCATAACTGTAGGAGGTAAAAATGCGTCAGTGTATAGACGTTCCGAAGGTACGCACACGAATAAAAAAGATCGAAGGTCAGCTCAGGGCTATTTCGGATATGGTTGATAAGGATGTCCCCTGCGAGGATATACTTATCCAGATAAACGCCGCCAAGAGCGCGCTGCACAAGGTCGGGCAGCTTGTTCTGGAAGGGCACTTGCAGCACTGCGTCCGTGACGGGATAGAGCACGGAAACGCGGACAGAACCATAGCCGAATTTGCCAAAGCAGTGGAGCACTTTTCGAGAATAGGCTAGGTTTTAATGGAAAAAATAAAGGAATTATTTGAGGACGGGGATAAGCGGACAGTTCTTTTTCTGGTTTTGTCCTGCCTGTCTCTTGCGGTGAGTTTTTTTGAGATAGGCAGCCTCCCTTTGGACGCTGCATGGGTGGCTATTCTGCTTTGCGGAGTGCCGATAATAAAGGGCGCCGTAATCGGCCTTGTCACAGAGTTTGACATCAAGGCGGATGTGCTTGTGGCGCTTGCGCTAACGGCCGCTGTTATTATAGGCGAAACCTTCGCCGCAGGTGAGGTGGCTTTCATTATGGCTCTGGGAGCCATGCTTGAGGAGCGTACGGTTGCCAAAGCCAGAGCGGGCATAGAGAAGCTTGTTCAGCTTTCGCCCAGAACGGCGAGGATAATATCTCCGGACGGAGACGAAAGGGTTGTTCCCGCCGAAGAGGTGCAGGTGGGCGATCTGCTCCGTGTGCTGCCGGGCGAGACGGTCGCCGTGGACGGAGTTATAGTTTCCGGGCAGACATCCATAGACCAGTCGGTTATGACCGGGGAGTCTCTCCCTGTTGATAAAGGCGTGGGGGATGAAGTGTCCAGCGGTACAGTGAACCAGTTCGGCGCTTTTGATATGAAGGCTGTGAAAGTCGGCGGGGACTCATCACTCCAGAGGATGATCCGCCTTGTGGAATCAGCCGATGCGGGCAAGGCAAAGATAGTCGGCCTTGCGGACAGGTGGGCGACATGGATTGTGGTCATAGCCCTCGTTTCCGCTGCGGGTACATGGTTTGTGACCGGTGAGATAATACGTGCCGTGACTATCCTTGTTGTTTTCTGCCCCTGCGCCCTTGTGCTTGCCACACCGACCGCCATCATGGCGGGCATAGGCAATGCCACCAAGTTCGGCATACTCATCCGTGAGGGTGATGCGCTGGAGAGGCTGGCGAAGGTTACAAAGGTCGCTTTCGATAAAACAGGAACCCTCACTTACGGCAAGCCTGAGGTCGCCGCTGTGGAGAGTTTTGCCCCGGCCGTTTCTCAGGATAAGCTTCTGGAGCTTACCGCTGCTGCGGAATCCAGATCCGAGCACCCGCTGGGCAGGGCAGTTGTAGCAGGCTTTTGTGCAAATTTCAAAACCCGCCCGAAGGAACCGAAGGACTTTCTGATGACCGCAGGACGGGGAGTCAGGGCAGTTGTGGACGGAATAGCCGTTCTGGCAGGCAATGCGGAGATGATGGCGGAAAACTCCGTATCTCTTTCTGATGAACTCAAAAACGCAGCCTCACTCCACCGCGGAGAAGGGCGGACGGTTATATATGTGGCTCTCGACGGGAAAGAGGCAGGGCTCATTGCCCTTGCGGATGCCCTGCGGGGCGAATCCGCCGAGACAGTGCGGAAGCTCCGTGATCTTAAGGTGGATAGTGTCCTCCTCACCGGAGACCATCAGGAAGCGGCAGGACATATAGCAAGGGGTGCTGGAATCCCCAAGGTGCATTTTGACTGCCTGCCGGAAGACAAGATGTACTACATTGACAAATATCAGAAACAGAAAAAGATGGTCTGCATGATAGGGGACGGCATAAATGACGCACCCGCTCTCAAATGCGCCTATGTGGGTGTTGCGATGGGCGGAATAGGCAGCGATATTGCGGTAGAGGCGGCTGATGTTGCCCTTGTGGGGGATGAGATAAAGGCTGTGCCGCACCTGCTTAAGCTGGCGCGGAAAACCATGTCCACCATTAATATAAATATAACCCTCTCCCTTGTACTGAACTTTGCTGCCATATTCATGGCTATGGGCGGGCTTCTCAACCCTGTTATGGGAGCCTTGGTACACAATCTGGGGTCAGTGGCGGTGATAATAAACTCAGCGCTTCTGCTCAATTTCAAAAGCGCGTAAATAGGTCGGGGCGTATCAAGCGCCCCTTCTTTCAGTTTTTCTGCTGAATTAATACGATATTTCTTCACTATTATCGGGTAATATTATATTTATGAGTGTTAAGAGGTATCAGATGGCTGTTTCCGTTAAATCCAAGCTTATCACTATTTTGTGCTTTATTCTTTTCACAGGTTTCTTATGCGTTAATCTCATTAATTATTTCTCAGTAAAAAAGACCATGCGTGAGAATGAAATATACGGTTCTCTCCCCCTCACGAGGGATAACATTTACACAGAGATTCAGCGGGATCTTATGAGGCCTGTTTTTGTTTCCTCTCTCATGGCGCACGACACCTTTCTTAAGGACTGGGTTCTGGAGGGCGAACAGAGCACGGGAATGGTGGAGAAATATCTCCAGGAGATAAAGAATAAGTACGGCTTCTTCACCGCCTTCTTCGTTTCCGAGAAAAGCGGAAAGTACTATTACCACGACGGTGTTCTGAAAAGAATTAAAATGGGTGACGAGCATGATGTCTGGTATTACAACTTCAAGGCACTGTATAAAGACTACGATATAGTTATAGATGAAAATCAGGCGGAGGAGAACACCCTCACGGTTTTTATCAACCACAGGCTGAATGACTACAACAATAATCTCCTCGGCGTTACCGGAGTGGGGCTTGAACTCCAGCGTATAACAAACCTTCTCAGCGCTTATCAGGTAAAATACGACCGCGACATATACCTTGTGGACAGGGAGGGGAACATACAGATGCACCCCGGCGGCAAAACCCTTGCTGATAACATATACAATGAGGAAGGGCTCAGGGATGTGGCTAAGGATGCCCTGACCGTCAGTGAAATATCAGGCTTTTATGAATACGACAGGGGAGGGGACAACATATTCCTCACTGTGCGCTATATTGAGGAGCTGGACTGGTTCCTTTTTGTGGAGAACAACCAGAGCAAGTCTCTTGAAGGTCTGCGCAAAAACCTGTGGCAGAACATGTTTCTGGGCTTTTTCGTGAGCATTCTTGTTATTCTCATAAATATTTTTACCGTTAATTTTTTCCAGAGCAGGCTTGAAAAAATGGCTTCGACCGATGAACTCACCGGACTGCTGAACAGGCGCGCTTTTGAAAATGAATTCCGCAGGGCGGAGGCCTTCGCGGAGAGAAACGGAACCGCATTTTCCATTATTCTTTTTGATCTGGACGGCTTCAAGGCGATAAACGATACCTGCGGACACGGCACAGGGGACGAGATACTTAAGAAAGTAACTGCCACAGCCATTGAGAAGATCCGTCAGGTGGATATTTTTGCCCGCTGGGGAGGGGATGAGTTCATAATCCTTGCCTACGGCGGAGAGGAGATAGCCGTTGCCATAGCGGAAAGGATAAGGGCAGGGATAAACCTCATAAGCTGCGGCGGCGCACCGAAGGTAACGGTAAGCTGCGGCGTGTCAAAATACATTCCGGGCGAAAGCATGGACAGCCTCATAAAAAGGGCGGACGAAGCCCTTTACGAGGCAAAGAAGACAGGAAGGGATAAGGTAACCAGCGCTTAGGAGCGCAGAAAATAGAAGGTTGCAACAACCGAGGCCGCAACACCGGGTATCACCGCCGTGTGCGGCAGTCTCTTTCCTATGAGAGCCTGTATTATTATCACGAATACGGGGGTGAGGTATATGTAGCTCATAACCTCGCTCACCGGGAGCTTCTTGCTGGAATACTGCACTATGAAGAAAGTGGCGATGGTGGCAAAAACAGTGATGTACGCCACACCTGCAAAGAAGGCTGTGTCCAGCGCAGAGAAATTGATTTTAAGTATTTTCACATTCGCTATCAGAAGCAGCCATACAGTTCCGGTTATCATCGTCCACAGTGTCAGCACAGGCATGGGCTCAGTCTTATGAAGCTTTTTGGAAAGCGGCGAATACAGCCCGATGCACAGACAGCCTGCGAGGAAGATTAGATCTCCTTTATTAAAATCAAGCTCCGCAAGCCTTGAGAGCGAACCGTCTATAATAACCCACACAGCGCCAAGCATAGCGGCGAACAGCACAGCGAACTTCACAAATGAAACCCTCTCTTTCAGCAGGAAAATTCCGTAAACAGCGGAAAACAGCGGAACCACGGTGTAGGTTATTGCTGTGTTCAGCGGAGTCGTGTAGCGCAGAGCCTCAAACATCGCCCAGAAGTAGAAGATCATGCTGGCGCTTATGGCGAAATACCGCGCAAGATCGCTCAGGGAGGGAAGCCTTACCTTGTACCTCGGAAAAACATACACCCCGAAAAGCACGGAACCCAGCAGAAACCGCACAAAGGTAAGCACTGTGGAATCCATATAATTTACAAGTACATGGCCTATATGGAACGAGCCTGAAACAAGAACGGTGTACAGAAGCATCAGGAAATGGGGGTTGCTGTAATTAATTTTCATCGGCGGAGATTATCATAATCCGGGGAAAAATAAACAGATATTTACAATTAATGTAATTGTCTTTGAGATATTTTTATTTTCTTTATGTGTATATTATGCTTTACATGCACATGATATTGGTTATTATAAAGGTAAGAGACAGCCGCGGGCGGGTTTATGTTCTGGAAGCAGAAAACGGAAGACACTCAGACCTTTTCGGATCTGATAAGGGGTTTGCAGCATTCCATCAGCTCCGCAATGGAGATGATAGAGGCGAGGAATATAGAAATCCTCGGCAGATATTTTGACCCCAGAACGGGGGAGCCTGTCACCCGCCGTCTGCGTCTGGATGAGGACACGGTGATAGATGTGCCCCTTATCTCAGTTGTAAATCCGTCCACGCTTAATATCAAAGAGGTGGAGATGGATTTCTCCGTGAGGGTCAACCAGACCGAACTCAAGCAGAGACAGCCGGACACATCGCTTCTGAACAACTCGGATAATATGCTCTATGCGAACCGGGTTGAGCGCTCAAGCCTGAATGTCAGCTTCGGCGGTAAGGGCGAATCGGTAATGAATGTCCGGGTCAAGTTCAGAGCCGCCCCCATACCGGAGGGGATGTCCAGAATAATAACAGATTTCGATAAAACCATAGAGCCCAGAAAAGAAACTGATAAATAAAGGAGTTTGCTATGCCTAACGTTGGTTCGGAGTTCAGGGGGCTGCCCATTGAGGAGCTTATAGCTGCACCGCTCAAGGCGGCGTGCGATGCGCAGAAACATCTGGCGGTTTCCGCTTTTGCTTTCATGAAGGAGATAGGTTTTGACGGTGACAAGCCGAGGTTGCTTGAATTTAATCTCCAGCGTCCGCTCGGCGATCAGGGCGGAGTGTCAAACGTTAAGGTTCAGGCGCCTTTTATCGGTCTTGTGCCGATTCCGTCTCTGCTTGTTAACGATGTTCAGATTGACTTTCAGATGGAAGTCACGGACACAGCCACATCAAAGGAGACTGACTCCAAGAGTGTGGATGCTGATGTTAACGCTAATTTCAAGTTCGGCCTCTTCGGCAGCGGCGGCATTAAGATTCACGGCAATGTCACATCCACAAGGGAAAACACCAGAAGCACCAACCAGACAGCTAAATATCAGGTGCGTGTTTCTGCCAGACAGCAGCAGCCCACGGAAGGGCTCAGCCGCTTGATGGATATAATGGCCTCCTGCGTCACTCCGATTCCTGTTTCAGGCAGCGGCGGCTAAGGAATTTATTATGTCTGTCCGTGTCTTAATCGGCGAGATAATAAGATGGCTGGGTGAACAGGCTGATAATATTGAAGAGTGCTGCCAATATCCCGGAGGTTTTGAAGGTTGGCTTCAGTGTGAAATGATCAGATTTCTCAACGCAAGAGATGGTGTGGCTGTTTTTTATGAGCGTGAGGCAGGTCATGTGTATGGAAATGTGCTTAAAAGAGCGGACTTTCTGTTTCATTTAAAAAACAGGAGCTACATTGTAGAACTCAAGTGTCAGTCCAGACAGACAGTTGGTTTTGAACATCTAATAATGGAAGATATAGACAAGCTCAATCAGGCAATGGGAGAATATCAGAATTATGAAGGAATTGTGTTAGGGGTTTTCACTCAGGGGTACAGCAATGAAATGGATGATTTTGTGGAACGTCCTCCCAGTATGACTGTCACGGGCGTAAATAGAATTAACGGGAATATTTATTTATTTTATATGATCACCCGTTCCGTTTATATACAGTCGCTTGCTGATAATGCTGATTTCCTAAACTAGCATTTCAGCCGTTTTTTTGGTTATCTCCTCCGGAAAGCGTCCGTTTATGAGGAGTTTTTGATTGAGTTCAAGCTCAATCCCTGCATACTCTGAATCGGGCATGAGCTTCCTCAGCCATGCCGCCGTTCCGTCAGATTTGCCCTGATAGGGGCTGTTTTTCATAACCTTATAAGGCAGTGCCCTTAATCCGTCCGTGAGGACGGCTGCCGCTGCCTTTTCCCTTTTTCCCGCCGGATCGTAAAGAATGCCTATGTCCGCCTTCCGCACTTCATTCTTAAGCACGGGGGTGAATGAATGAACGGATATATGGAGCAAAGGTTTTTCCGCTTTTTCCGCAGCCTCAAGCACTCTGTTTCTGAACGGTGCATGGTATTCATCAAGCAGCCGCTGCTTTTCCGCTGTGCTGAGGTTTCCTGAAAACTCCGAGAAAAGCGCCCTGTTGTGCGGCGAGCGGTTGAGATCGATGAGAAGCCGGGTGATATTCCCCATAACTGGTGTTACTCCGAGGAGGCTGCCCAACAGCAAAGCCGCTTCCGCTGCGCCTGCGTCATACCCTCTGTGAGAACTCAAAACGTCCTCATGTCCCCTGAAAAGGCGTGAGAACTCCGCAGGAACAGTGTTCACCGCATGTTCGCAGGTAATTATAATGCTCATGGCTTAAAGAATCTGTTTTCCGCCAGACAGACGGCAAGTTCGCCGTAAACTTCCCTGAGCTTATCGGGTGAAGGTCTGCTGCCCGTGCGGGACATTATCCTTTCCGCAAGTGAGTCGATGGAACAGAGCTCCGCTGCCTCGGTTTTGTAAGGAGCCTCATCGGGCATTTCTTCCGCCAGCCTGTGCAGGAGCTCACCGGCGGTCACTCTGCCTTCCATGCCGAAAAGGGCGGTGTATGACGGGTTCTCAATATCCACATTGCGGGCATCTTTGGCACATTTATCCATGAGATCCACAAGCATGGCCTGATCAGCCTCTTTCTGGGCGGAATAGCTGCTCCACTCAGTGCTGACCAGTTTTTTCAGTGTTTCTTTAATAAGCGAAACAGCGGCAAGATCTGCCTTCGGGCATTCCTGTATGTCCATGAGGCGTATTTCTATGGCGCTGCGGTCAAAACGGGCTATAGCCCCCCTTGAGTTCAGCCACTCCTCCTGAAGGATGCATTCGGGATCATACGGAGCTATGTCACGGTACATGGGCTCCAGTATACCCTTTTCGTATGCCTCCCATGAGAAGCAGGGCTCAGGTATTACCTGCCCTGTGATGGAGGGGATTTTCTTTTGATTATTTCTGTAGGTGATTATCCTTGTATCAAGCCATCCTGTGTGCTCGCCTTCACGGAAGGGGGAGCTTGCGGCAAGAGCCGGAATCAGCGGGAGAAGAACCCTGATAGCAGCATGCAGCCTGCCGAATTCCTCATCCGTGGCGAAGGGGAGGTTGATATGGGTGCTTTGCAGGTTTGACCACCCGTGCCCCTTGCAGTTGAATATCCTGTTGTATGTTTCGTATATCTCTTTATCGCCGTGGTTCCAGAGGTGCATATCAGTATCGGGGTTCATCAGCGGGTGCATGGCAGCGGGCATAAGCATGCCTCCGAACCTGTCCAGAATAGTATTAATCTCTTTAATGTTTGCGGCAAAATGTGTGTCCAGACCCCGTATGTCCTTTGCGGGGCCGTTGGTTTTAAGCTCTATAACGTGCAGAACAAGCTCGTTTGACCATCCCACAGCTCCTTGCTCAAAAAACTGTGTCATCTCACCTGCAACTGCTTCCAGAAGCTTGTCGCTTACGGGGAGAACTCCCAGATCGTCCTTTGAGACGATCATGTACTCCAGTTCGATTCCGCAAACGGAAAAAAGTCCGTACATAGCTATTTTACCTTCCTCGCAACAAGCCTGTTCACAAACTCGCCTATGATTATCTCATACAGCTTTTTACCGAGAACATTATCCTCAACATCTGATTCGATGCTGGGGTTATCGTTTACTTCTATCACATAAAACTTGTTTCCGACCTGCTTTATATCAACACCGTAGAGGGAGCTGCCTATGCACTTCGTGGCTTTGAGGGCAAGCTCAACAGCACCTGCGGGTGCGGCCTCGACCGGCATTGTGTCGAATTTGCCGTTATGAAGCTGTCCGTGTTCATCACGTTCCACTATCTGCCAGTGATCCCCGTGCATGAAGTAACGGCAGACATACAGGGCTTTTCCGCCTATCACTCCCACCCGCCAGTCAAAGCTGGTGGGCATGAACTCCTGCGCAACCACAAGGGCTGATTTATCCAGAAGCTTTTCCATCGCCTCTTTGTATTCCTTTTCATCATGAACCTTTACAACACCCTGAGAAAAGGAGCTGTCAGGCTGCTTGAGAATGATGGGGAAGGGGAGAACCTTTTTTGCGTGGTTCATATTGTGCCTGTGCAGGATGGTGGTTTTAGGCGTGGGAATTTTATTTTTCTGCATCAGTTCCGAAAGGTAAACCTTGTTTGTGCAGCGCAGTATGGATGTGGGGTCGTCCATAACCACTAGCCCTTCCGTCTCTGCCTTGCGGGAGAAGCGGTATGTGTGGTGGTTCACGCTGGTTGTTTCCCTTATGAAGAGTGCGTCAAATTCAGGTATTCTCGTGTAGTCGTCCTTGCTGATTATCTCTGTGCTTACTCCTTCCTTTTCAGCCGCTTTTATGAACCGCTGAATAGCCACATCATCGGAAGGGGGGGTCTTCTCCGCAGGGTTGAAAAGAATGGCGAGATCAAAGCGGTAGTTTTTTATGTGGGCTGCTCTCGGTTTGCGTACAAAGAACTCTCTGGCAGCCTGTTCCACAAAGCCGAAGTGCTCCTCAGGAACCTGCTTCATGGATATGGGGGCTATGGCGTGGATCATCCACTTTTCCTTGAGCTTCACGAAGTCCGCCCGCACCATAGGGGCAACGAACATTCCGAAGAGGCGTGAGCTGAGCTTGTCGTATCGTTTTGCGAGGTTGCGGCCGAAATATATGCTCAGCGTAAAGCTTTCCGATGTGAGGTGACCGAGGCTTTTCTGTATCAGCTCATCTATCTCATCAGAGATCAGCTTTGCAAAAGCCTTGGACTTGAAGTCCTGAATGGTCATGACATTGGGGTACGGCATATGACCGCGTGCCGCCGCCAGAAGGGAAACATAGTACCCGTAGCTCTGGTACTGGTACGAGCGGCAGAGGTTGAACACTTTGGCTTTTTTAACAGTGTTGAATTCGGGGTCGGTGAGGTAGTTCCATGCGGAGACAACTCTTGCGTCGGGGGTATCAAACTTCCATTCTGAGGGCGTGTTAACTACTATAATGTTTGTCATTTCTGCACATCACCGTCTGTTTCATTTTTTTCTATAACCAGCAGTTTGGCGTCGTATGTAAGAACGCCGAGGAGGATGGCGTTTATAAGATGCGTCATCCTCACGCTGTAGCGGTTTGTTTTCATAAAAGGGTTGGGGAGCATGGGGTCTGCCACGCTTACTTTTTTTGCAGGTTTGTCATATCCGGTTATGACAACAAAGTGACCGGAGGGTTCGCCTTTTATGTCGTCATAGTCCGTGTTCTCCGGTATCTCCCTTGGGCTGCGGTAGAGGTAGGTTGCGCTCAGTGCGGTTATTATGGGTGTCTGCCTGTCCAGATACTTCCTTATGAGCGCAGGGGAGAGATCCGCAAACTTAAGTTCCCCGCCGAGGGTGAGAAACTCAATATATTTTTTGGAAGTATACCTCAGTTTAGGGTCTGTTTTCACTTCCATCTGCTTTTTGAGCTTGTTTATTATGCCTTCGGGCGGAAGCCTGAACCATGTGGGGTCAAAAACCACAAGGTTGTAGGAGTATATTGTTACCCTGTACCCCCTTCTCAGGGCATGCAGACCGAGAACAACGGCCAGTGTGCCGCCGGTTTCCAGTTCTGCTATTTCTTTTCTGAGGTCTTCAAGCCTGAGATCCTCACCGTAATATGAATAAACCGCATGAAGGCATGTCGGGCCGCAGGAGGTGTCATCCGGCTGCGGAAGAATGCTTATGTTCATGTCTTTTGTCATATGCGTTCCTCCATAATTGTATATTTTACCTTTGACGATAAATTATCAAGCGGAAGTTAAGATTTTTCAGGGAAGAGCCGCCGCGTCCCTGAATATGAAATACGCCGCGCCCACCAGACACATGGAAGCGTAAAAAAAGTTCCTTGTGACGGGCACGTTCATATACCAGACGGCAAAAACAGCGAAGACTGCCATGGTTATTATCTCCTGCATAACTTTAAGCTGCGGCAGGGTGAAAATGCCGAAACCGTGCCTGTTTGCCGGAACCTGAAGGCAGTACTCAAAGAAGGCCACGCCCCATGAAATAAGGATCGCGATTATAAGCGGTTTGTCTCTGAGAGTTTTGAGATGACCGTACCATGCGTAGGTCATGAAAATGTTGGACAAAATGAGAAGAAAAACTGTGCGGAACAAAGCCTGTACCTCATTCCCGTACCTGAAAATATGACGGGCAGACGAGATCAGACTATAATCCTATTTATGAGCAAATCAATATTTATTTAAAGGTTCTGTTCCCTCTTTTTTCCGCCGTGGATGAAAAGCATTACACAGGCTACCATAAGCCCGCCCCCCGCAAGGTTTCCGAGAGTAACGGCTATGATATTTCCGGTGAACATGCTCCCCCAGTTCAGGGCGCTCAGGGAGGCTGCATCAAGCCCGCTGGCCGCAGCCGCAGCGGGGAATGATTTTGCGAATATTCCCGCCGGGATGAAGTACATATTAGCCACAGAGTGTTCAAACCCGCTGGCTACAAAGGCCATTATGGGGAAGAATATGCCGAGGATTTTTCCCCCTATGTCCTGCGCGCTCATGGCAATTAAAACGGCAAGGCACACCAGCCAGTTACAGAGAAGCCCCCTGAAAAAATAGGCGTACTGGTGCTCTATGCCGTAAACCTGTTCATTGGTCTTGGCGTAGGCTATTTTTATGGCGGTTGCGCCGAACTGCCCGTCAGTGAGCCCTGTTCCCTTCACCACAAGCAGGGCGAGGATAACCGCACCTATGAGGTTGCCGATGTAAACTATCATCCAGTTGCGCAGCATGTCAGCAGCGGTGATCCGTCTGTCCGCTATGCCTGCTATCATCATTGTGTTTCCCGTCCAGAGCTCAGACCCCGGAATAACCGCCAGCATCAGCCCGAAGGAGAACACCGCCCCGGTGAGAAACCTCTGAACCCCGATCCACTCCGTGCTGCCTGTGGTCACCATAGTTGCCAGATGAGCGGCGAAGCCTATATACGCCCCTGCCAGCAGCGCCAGAACAAAGGCTCTGGAAGCGGGAAGGGCGCACTTGGCTGAGGCTGATTCAAGCATGGCTTCGGTCATTTCTGGAGGGGTAAGGAATTTTCGCATCCGGCACCTGTAGTTAGAGTGAATATGTTTTATTTTTTTTAAAAAGGCTGAATTCTGATGATTAGTTTCGGATAAAGTTCTATAATTCTATAAATATATGTACTTTTTATATCGGCGGGTGAAAAAATGCAACTTGTAATGACGGCAATGTCCGTCAGTGAGAAGATAAGGACAAAAGGGATCGAAATCGGCGAGCGCACCTCTCATTTACCGCTCAGTTTCAGGCTGGGTGAAAATCAGTGGGTTGTGATATTCCGTTTCGGCGTGATTGTGACGGTCGGCCTGAGCGATAAGGAAAGAAACGATATTCTCTCCGAACTGGAGAGTTTTATAGATGAGCCGAACCCTTCTGTGGAGAGTGAGAGCCTGTTTATCAACACTGGCACAGGTGAAGACAGGTTTGAGGGTGACCATGTTAGTCTGGCGGAGCTTACACGCCAGCATGTGCTCACCATGGCTGACATACTGGCAAAAAGCGTTGTTCTCGGCAGGTATGAGGCGGCGATGTCCGAGGTTTTCCAGCAGATAGAGCCGCTTGCCATGCGCCTTAAGTCCGGCATGGGCAAAACCCGCACCTACAGAGAGCTTGTCAGCACCATCGGTTCCGCACTGCTTATTCAGCATACCATGGTGGGCGGGGTTGAGGTGAACGAAAAGCCGGAGATACTCTGGGAGCATCCGGAGCTTGAGCGGCTTTACTTAAAGCTTGAGGACGAGTTTGAAATAATAGAGCGGAGCAAGGCGCTGGAACGTAAGCTCAAGCTTGTGACAGACACCACGGAAAAGCAGCTCGGCCTCCAGCACAATGCCCATTCGCTCAGGGTTGAGTGGTATATAGTTATTCTTATTCTTGTGGAGATAATGCTTACTCTTTACGAAATGTTCTTTAAACATGTATAAATGTTAATGGTTCCATAGCCGTCCCGGTCAGACGGCTGTTATTTATTGACGGGGGTGTATTTTGGCGGAGTTTCCGAGGGATAACTCATTTTCACGTGCGGCAGATGCCGCCTCCGGGGGTGCTGAGCGCATAAGGTGGGATTTTTCCGCCGCCGCAGCAAGGCTGATTATGAAATCAGCAGTAAAATACTATCTCCGCTTTTCGGAGGACAATGTAACGGTTCTGCCCCCTGCGGACAAAAACAAGAGCTATCTGCTCTATCTCCATGTGCCTTTCTGTCTCACCCTCTGCCCTTACTGCTCTTTCCACAGGTTTAAGTTTCAGGAGGAAACAGCAAGACGATATTTCAGCCTTCTGCGGGATGAAATGCGGATGACCGCAAGGCTAGGCTACAGTTTCAGTTCCGCTTACTTCGGCGGCGGCACAACATCTATCCTGCCGGATGAGCTTGCGAAAACCATAGATCTCGCCAGAGAGCTTTTCGGGATAACCGAGGTTTCCTGCGAGAGCGACCCCAACCATATCGACCCCCAAAGCCTGATGTACACCGAAGGGCGTATTGACCGTCTTTCCGTGGGGATACAGACTTTCAATGACAGGTTTCTGGAAAGCATAGGCCGCATAAAGAAGTTCGGCACGGGTGCTGAGCAGTACGACAAGGTTAAGGCGATACTAAAGCACTTTCCCATTGTCAATGTTGATCTTATGTATAACTTTCCCGGCCAGACGGAGGAAGACCTTCTGGAAGATATACGCATAGTGCGGGAGCTGAACCCCCAGCAGGTGACATTCTACCCGCTGATGTACGCACCTTTCGTGGGCAGGAAGCTTAGGGAGGCCATAGGAAAACCCACCAATGAAAACGAGGCGAAGCTCTTCTCCCTCATAATGCGGAATATGACAGACCCTTACTTGCAGCGCACCTCATGGGCTTTCGCTCTGAAAAAGAAGGAATTTATAGACGAATATGTTGTGGATCACAGCGAGTATGTGGGGCTGGGTTCAGGGGCATTCAGCTTCCTGAACGGAACCCTGTACGCCAACTCCTTCTCATTACAGGAATATGCCGAGCGCGTGGCGGCGGGCATGGCCTCCGTGGTGAAAAGCACAGCTTTCGGCAGACATTCGGTAAAGCAGTACCGAATGATGGTGGAGATGTTCGGGCTCCATGCGGAACCGCCTTACAGGCCATTTTTTGAATACACCGCATTGAGGGCTGTCGGGGCAGTGGGCGGGTCCGGCGGACATAAATTTATCACACCCAAGGGGCGTTTTCTGCTTTCCGTAATGATGAAAGGATTCTATAACGGTATGGACTACATAAGGGAATCCATGAGAAAAGACCTTAAGGGGGCGGATGAGCGCATCTGCCTTGCCGGTTGTCAGGAAGAGGAATGACGGAAAATATTTTTGATGTGGCGGTAATAGGCGGCGGCGCAGCCGGGCTTATTGCTGCCGGATTTGCAGCCTCGCAGGGGGCAAAAACAGTGCTCCTTGAGCGGGGGTCTTCAATAGGGCGTAAACTGCTGATAACCGGCGGCGGGCGCTGTAATCTCACTAATAATCAGACAGATATAAAGAAACTCACCGAAGTCTTCGGGAAGGAGGGGCGTTTTCTCTATTCCGCTTTCAGTTCCTTTTCCCCTGCGGACACGCTGAAATTCTTCTCCGAACTAGGCGTGACATGCGTTGAGGAGGATGCGGGCAGAATTTTCCCCGATGATGACGATGCGAAGTCCGTTCTCCGGGCGCTGACCACCTTCGTCCGTTTCAGCGGCGCCAAGATATGGACGGATGCCGAAGTGAAGCGTCTTGAATGTACGGACGGAATGGTTACGGGGATCATTCTTGAAAACGGCATAATCCGTGCCGACAGAGTTGTAATCGCAACCGGAGGGCTGAGTTACCCCGCCACAGGCTCCAAGGGTGACGGCTTCAAGTGGGCGGAAAGATGCGGACATACCATAGTTCCGCTCCGTCCGGTACTTACTCCCGTTAAGCTCAGGGAACGCTGGATAGCTGATCTTGAGGGGCTGAGCCTGCGGGATGTGTCCATAAGTGCCTATTCCGGCAAAAAGATTGCCGAAGAACGGGGCGATCTCCTCTTCACTAAGGACGGGATGACAGGCCCCGCGGTCTACAACATAAGCAGTAGTATCTCCGGAAACGAGCAGGGAATGAAGCTTCTGCTGGACATTTTCCCCGATGAGCCGAGGGAGGAACTGGATAAGCGCCTTGCGGAGCTCTTTGCCGCTAATGATAAAAAAATGATGAAAACCGCACTGGGAAGCATTCTCCCGCCAAAACTGCTGCCTGTATTAATCAGGCTCTCAGGTCTTGACGGAGAAATGCACGGAGCAAAGGTTTCAAAGGCGCACAGAAAGGTTCTTCTGGGGCTATTGAAGGAGCTTGAGACTGTTATTGACTCCTTCCACGGCTTTAACAAAGCCACAGTCACCGCGGGCGGCGTGAGCCTTAAAGAAATTGACCCGAAAACCATGAAATCAAAAGTGATCGAAAACCTTTTTTTCGCGGGGGAAGTGCTCAACCTTGATGCCCCCACAGGCGGCTATAACCTCCAGATGTGCTGGAGCACAGGCGCACTCGCGGGGAAATCGGCGGGAGCAGTTTAGCCGAACTGCTGCCCGGTTCCATACATCTCTTCACATTCTTTACATCCCTTTCAGAACCTTAACGCCTCATTTACGAATTTGCAGGTATAGTTGGACAACGCATAAACATTTGTTAATTCTTCAGGAGGTTTACATGTTTAAAAAGTGCGCTTTTATTTTCAGCGTTCTCGCAGGACTCATGCTTCTCGTTTCAGCTCAGTCCGCGGAAGCGGCTCAGAAAGCTGCTGTTAAGAAAGTTGATCCCAAAACCTGTTATGAGTGCCATGACGTGGTTCAGGGACTTCACCAGTCAGGAAAACACAAAGGTGTTAACTGTATAAGCTGCCATGGCGGTCTTGACGAGCACCTGAAAGATTCTTCCAAACGCCCCGAAGTATTTACTTCATGGGATGCCTGCGGAGCATGCCACAAGGAACAGCACGGAAGTTTCCTTAAAGTAAACAAACACAGACCCGCAAGAGATGAAAAATCACAGCTCACTAACAGAGCGCCCAACCCCTTCTGGGATAAGCTTATGGCTGGCCACGGCTTCACAAAGGAACATGCTCTTACAAGAAGCCACGGCTACATGCTCCTTGATCAGGTAATAGTTGACAGGGCAGCAGGCGGCAGATTCCAGCCCAAAAACGGATGGATGTATGTTAACGAGAAACCCGGCAAAATCTGGGACACAATTGTTGACGCTGATCCTTCCACAAGCGACCAGAAAGTGTTCATGAGACAGACCGCCACAGCGGTTAACCCCGTTTGCTTCCAGTGTAAAACTCAGGACCACATACTTGACTGGGCTTACCTCGGCGACCCTACTGTAGGCGCGCCCTTCTCCAGAAAAAGCAAACCTGTTGAAATGATCCAGACTAAGAAAATTCAGCACGGTCTTAACTGCTACACATGCCACGATCCTCACGCTGCTAAACCCAGAATCGTGAGAGATGCTCTTATTCAGGCTCTTACAAGACCCGAAGCGGACACTCTGTGGCATAAAGACCCCAACAGAACCAAATTCGAAGTTATCGATATGGGTATGAGAGGCTACACAAGAAAAATAGCTATCCTTGAAAAATACGATGCTACTCTTCAGTGCGGCCAGTGCCACGTTGAATATAACTGCAACCCCGGAACAGACCCCAAAACCGGACAGGCTGTGGGCTTTGATGACCCCAGAACAAACCACTTCCCGTTCAAAGACGCGCTTCAGCTCTATGATCACTATGTTAACCAGATCTCCTTCATAGACTTCAAGCATGCGCTTACTGGCGGCGGACTCTGGAAAGGCCAGCACCCCGAAGCTGAAACCCACTACAACTCAAAACACGCTAAAGCGGGCGTAAGCTGCGACGGATGCCACACTCCGAAGATGGTTGATAAAAAGACAGGCAAAAAATACACATCTCACTTTGCTGTGACACCCAGAGAGCACATTAAAGAATCATGCCTCTCAGGCGGCTGCCACACAGGCTGGACAGAGAAAGATGCTATTTACTCCATCGACTCTGTAAAAGCCTACACCAAAGGCAAAATGAGAAAAGCCGAAGTTGCGCTTTCAAACCTTATCGACAAAATACTTGAAGGCAAAGATAAAGGCCTCAGCGAGGAAGTTATCAAAAAAGCGCAGGATCAGCACCTGAAAGCCCACATCCTCTGGGAATACTGGACTGCTGAAAACTCTGACGGCTTCCACAACCCCGAAATGGCGAGAGAATCTCTCACCAAATCCATTGACGAGTCAATGGCGGGTATAAAAGTAATCAACGATGCAATAGCCGAAATGAAAAAAGCACAGGCTGCTGCGAAGTAATTTAAACAATAAGAATACACTCTGAGTCGGGGGCTTAATGCCCCCGATTCTTTTTTACAAAAAAATACTGTCTGAATCTGTCTAAAGGGTTTATATATATTACGGGATTTCTCGAAACATGACTAAGATTCGGGAATGCTGTAATTTATTTTTGAAAGCAGGAATTTTAATTATGATGAAAAAAATATTCAAGGCCGCAGGCTCTCTGAGGTTTGCTCTCGTTCTTTTCGCGGTTATAATTTTCGTATCCTCCGTGGGTACTTTCATTAAACAGCACGCACCGGCCGAAGAAACAACAGAAAGGCTCAGCTCTGTTTTCGGCGAGGCTGCACCGACGGTTTACAATTTTCTGGATAAAACAGGTTTCACCGACCTTTACCATACATACTGGTTTAACTCCATCCTGCTGCTTCTGGCGCTGAATCTTATTTTTTGTTCCGTGGATAAGTTTCCGGCAACATGGAGGAAGCTTACCGGGAAAATCAGCACGGATAAGGATGCCTTCTCTGCCTATTTTGTTGAGGAAAAAGAGTTTAATACATCTTCCGAAAATGTGGCAAAGGCCTTTGAGTCCGTTTTCTCACGCTGGAGAAAAACCGGGAGTGAAGATGTTCTCGCTGCGGAAAAAGGCAGATACGGCAAATCCGGTGCATTTATAACGCACCTCGGACTCGTTATACTCATTGCGGGCGGCTTCATAGGCGGAATTTTCGGCTACAACGGCAATATAGCCATACTCGAAGGTAAGCTGGAACATATTGTCACTGCCGGTAAGGATAAGGAGATTGAGCTTCCTTTCAGTGTTTATCTCGAAAATTTTGAATCTGAGTTCTATGAAAACTCTCCCAAGCAGAGTTCCTTCCGCTCCAAAATACACTTCATAAAAGACAACGTAACAACAGACGCAGTGGTCTCAGTGAACAGCCCGGTTAAGTTTGACGGTGTAACATTTTATCAGTCAAGCTACGGCGTGTTCCCCAACAGGGACGTTATATTTAAATTCACGGTCGATTCCCTCATCTCCGGTGTCAGTTCCGAATATTCAATGGGGATCGGACAGGAGTTTGAAATACCCGATCTCAAGCTTAAGGTCATGCTGAATGACTTTGCGCCCGCTCTTGGTAAGGACAGTGAAGGAAATCTTATCAACTTCAGCACCCAGCTTGTGAACCCCGCCCTGAACTTTGTGTTCACCAATCAGGAGGGGGAATCCGCAAGTGAATGGATACTTATGAAAGATCCCGCATCCGGGGATTTTACTAATATGCACATAACCTTTAATGATGTTTGGGGCGCTGAATACACTGTTCTTTCTGCGCGCATAGATCCGGGTCTGCCTGTGATTTATCTCGGTTTCATAATTATTTCCATCGGGGTGATGACAGCCTTCTACACATCACACAGAAGGGTGTGGATTGTAACCAAGCCGGGCGGGAGAAATATCTCCGTGCGCCTTTTTTACCATAAAGACAAGGGCAAAGTAACAGCCCAGAGGGAAGCGGAAAAGCTGTTCCGTGGGCTTTCGGCTGAAATTGAAAAAAGCAGGGGGGAAAAATAATGAGCTCATCGCCTCTTTTCGCGGCGGCAGGTCTCGGCTACCTGCTTGCAATGGTCATTTACATAGCCTATTTCGTTACAGGAAGAGATATAGTCGGCAGAGTTGCCTCATCTGTTGCGGTTGTGAGCTTCGCATGCCACACAGGCGCTTTTGCTATCCGCTGGTTTGCCTTCTCGCAGATGTATAATCTGGGCTTTTTCCAGTCCATACCCATCACTAACCTTTATGAATCGCTGGTGTTTTTTGCGTGGTGTCTTATCCTCGGCAATATTCTGGTGGAATCTTATTATAAGATCAGAGCCTTCGGCGCTCTGGCAGCCATGCTTGCCGGAATGGCGATAGCCTTCATAGACACCACAGGGATGTCAAAAGACATTCAGCCGATTCTCCCGGCACTTAAAAGCAACTGGCTTCTGGCGCATGCTTCACTCAGCTTTGTGGCTTATGCCGCGTTTGCGGTTTCGTTCATAGCCGCAGTGCTTCACCTCGCCCTGAGCGATAAAAGGAAAAGCTCCGGTGTTTATCTTTTCTGGACAGGTACGCTCTCGCTGTTTATTTTCACAATGGGCGGCATGTTGGCAGATATGATCCTTAAAGCTTCCTCCGGTGACAGGGAGGGGATGTCAAAGCCTTTTTCTGACCTTTTCAGAAGGGCGGACGGCTCTGATATAGCTATAATAATAGTGGGTTTTATAACTGTATGGCTCTTTCTGTGGTATTTCGGTAATTTTATCGCAGGTCTCGCCGAAAAGCTTGGTCTCACGCAGGATCTGCTTGAGGAACTCACATACAAGGCTATCTCGGTGGGTTTTCCGGTTTTCACTGTGGGCGGGCTGATATTCGGTGCGATATGGGCGGACAAGGCATGGGGGCATTACTGGTCATGGGACCCGAAGGAAACATGGTCGCTCATCACATGGCTTATATATGCTTTTTACCTCCACGGCAGATACATGCGCGGCTGGCAGGGTCGCAAGGTGACAGTCATCGCCGTTATAGGGTTCCTCAGCACGATTTTTACATATGTCGGCGTGAACCTTCTGCTCAGCGGTCTGCATTCCTACGGCACATTCTGATCTGATGATTTCAGCGTCATTCTGAGGCTTTAACCGGAGAATCCCGAACCTGCGGATATATTGTTTGCAGCAGTTTGAGATCCTCCACCCGCGTTCAGGATGACGCATAACACCGTTCTTGGAACTGTTTGCGTCATCGCGAACCCTGAAATGATGTTGTTGCTGTAAACAAGCCTGCTGAGGTGTTTCGCCTCAGTCTGAACTTCTTTCCCCTTTCCCTTTCATTACTCCACAGGTCATCATATATTTATTCTTACCCCTGTGCGGAGGTTTTATGAAAAAGCTGCTTTTTATTCCGGCGTTACTGTTTTTGCTTATGACAGGTGAATCTATGAGTGCAGAAAAATACGAAACCGCTACATTTGCGGGCGGCTGCTTCTGGTGTATGGAGCCGCCTTTTGAGAAGCTGGAAGGTGTGAAGGATGTTATAGCCGGCTACACCGGAGGCAAGGTTGAAAACCCCACCTATGAGGACGTGAGCGCAGGCTTTACCGGGCATTATGAAGCCGTGCAGATAACCTTTGATCCTGCCGTGATAACTTATAAAGAACTGCTGGAGGTTTTCTGGCGGAATATTGACCCTGTGGACAGGGGCGGACAGTTTGCCGATAAAGGCACTCAGTACCGGACAGCAGTATTTTACCACAGCCCCGAACAGCGGGATGCGGCAGAGATTTCAAAGCGGGCTCTGGCGAACTCCGGCAAGTTCAAGCAGCCCATAGCAACAAATATTCTGCCCGCTGTAAAGTTTTACAAGGCTGAGGAGTACCATCAGGACTACTATAAGAAGAATGCGAATCACTATAACAGATACAAAGTCGGCTCCGGCAGAGCGGGCTTCATCGAGAAAACCTGGGGGAATGAAAAATCTCAGGTTCCTAAGAAAGACTGGCGGGGTTTTAAAAAACCGTCTGACGCTGAGCTGAAAAACAAACTCTCGCCTATGCAGTACAAAGTGACTCAGCATGAGGGTACTGAAAGAGCATTCACAGGGGAAACATGGGACAACAAGCGGGATGGGATATACGTGGATGTAGTCTCAGGCGAGCCTCTTTTCTCGTCCCTTGATAAATACGATTCCGGCACAGGCTGGCCGAGCTTTACCAAGCCTCTTATGCGGGAGAATATCGTAACCCGTGTGGACACGAAGCTTTTTCAGTCCAGAACAGAGGTGCGCAGCAAATACGGTGATTCCCACCTCGGCCATGTGTTTGAGGACGGCCCGGCTCCGACAGGTATGAGGTACTGCATGAACTCGGCGGCTATGCGCTTCATCCCGAAGGAAGACCTTGAGAAGGAAGGCTACGGCGAGTTTCTTAAGCTTTTCGAGTGAACTTCACAGAACAAGGCGCATGGGGAGCATGGGTGATATGCTGAATCCGTGGCGTTCGTAAAACCTCTGCGCCTTTTCGTTTACTGTGTCGGTAAGCAGGGTTATGCGCAGGCAGCCCTGCTTTTTTGCATGCTCCACGGCGGCTTTAAGCAGTCTGCCGCCTGTTCCGCCGTTTCTGTGCTCAGGAGAAATAACCATATCCTCAAGCACAGCGACTTTGCCGCCCAGAGCGGTGCTCACTGTGTAAAGCAGATTCACCATCCCCGCTGCCTGCCCGTTTTCCCGCATTATCAGTATATCCCCGGTGCGCGGGTCGTCTATAATCAGCCTCAGGCCCTTTTCCTGAGCTTTTGTATCCGGTGAAAATTCAGCTTCCTGCTCAAAAAGATAAGCCAGCAGACGGCATAAGTCCGGTATATCTTTTGTTTCCGCTCTGACAATTTCCATAACTTTTCCTGCCTCATTTAAACTGGCGTATGCGGTATTTGATTATATAATTAATACTATAAAGGAGGCGTATATGCCACACTTACAGTTCGAGATTAACAGGAAAATAAGCGACGATGAGAAAAAAGCTCTCGCCGAGAGGGTTAAGGAGCTTTTTTCACTGGTTATGGACACGGGCACAGACCACATAGGCATAAGCATCCGCGAGTATGACACCTACAACCTGTTCATAGGCAGGGTGAGAAACAACAAAGAGGGCGTTGCTCTGGTTAATGCCGACATAAGGGAAGGGCGCACCATTCAGCAGAGGCGCAAGCTTGCCTTGGGGTTTATGGAGATTATCAACAGCCTGTTCTTCATTCCGTTCGATAATATGTATGTTACATTTACTGAGCATAAGGGAGAGGATTTTCACCTGAACGAGCGTTATCTCGCCTCTTGGCATCAGGGTGAGGACCCGCTTAATGAATGATTGTAATCTGTTTCGTGCGGGGTTATTATCCGCTCCATGAAGGATGAGATAAAACAGGCCGTGCTTGTCTGCGGGCGCGAGGTTTCCTACCGCCACACAGTGAAGGCGGGGCTTAAGAATATATACATATCCGTGGATGCGGACGGTGTGATAGCCGTCAGGGCTCCCGCTGTGCCGGAGAAAACCATTCTCTCCGTAATCGAAAAAAAGGCGGAGTGGATCTTCCGCCGCATGTCTGTAAAGCGTGAAAGGCTGGATGCCGTGCGGTTTGATGACGGATGCCCCGTGCCTTTATTCGGTGCGGAGTACCCGCTTGAAATAATCCGTAACCCGCTGGCCGGACTGGGCAGGGCGGAGGTTTATCTCGCAGGCGGCAGTATAAAGGCGGAGATAAATCCGTATCTCTTTAAAGAAGAATACTTTTTTAAAGCTCTTGAAGTTTTCCGGAAACGAAAAGCCGAAGAGGTTATAACCCCTGTGCTTGAAAGGCGCGCATCTGAAATGGGGCTTCTGTACCGCAAAGTCACTTTCCGCAAAACGGGCAGCCGCTGGGGAAGCTGCTCGTCTCTGGGGCACATATCCCTTAATTACGAACTGACCAAGCTCCCGCCGGAATGTGCTGACTATGTTTGCGTCCATGAGCTTGCCCATCTGGTGCACCCCAACCACGGTATAAGCTTCTGGGCTCTGGTTGCGGAATATGTTCCTGATTATAAGAGAATAAGGCAGTTTATGAAAAACTGCGTCATCGGCTGATCATCTACCGGAATCATAAAAAGCAGTGCGGTTGCGTCCGTTTGCCTTTGCTGTGAACATGGCTTCCCGCGCCTTATGGAACACCTCCGCCGCGCTCTGCACACCCTCCGGGCAGACAAGGGCAACTCCTGCGCTCAGTGTGACAGCAGCGTCCGATTTGCGGGTTTTCCATATGCTGTTCTCCATATTAACCCTTAAGCGTTCAGCGAGATTTTTTGCCGTCTCCTCGGTTTCATCAGCCAGAAATACCGAAAACTCGCCGCCTCCGGTTCTGGCAATCAGATCAGCCGGGCCAACCAGACTTCTGAGCCTGTGGGCTGCGGTGCGGAGTATCATATCTCCTGTTTCCTGACCGTATGCATTATTTATTTTCTCAAATCCGTCAATATCGCAGACAATTATGAAGCTGTCATTCTCCGCGGGCTTTCCCTGAAGCAGTGCATCTGCCTTTTCCAGAAAAGCGCCGAGACCGATGAGCCCTGTCAGAGTGTCCTTTCCGCTCCCGTTTCCGGCAGTTGTCACGGAGTGCGCAGCGCTCGCGCCCGCCTGTCCCCTGCGCATATGAAGAAAGTAGCTCCTGCGCATGTATGAGGATATGACGTAAAAAAGAGCTCCGGCAGGTATTAACAGTGCCGCAGCCGCAATGCCTGTGCCCGTGATCAATTTCACGGCAAAAAACGGGAGCAGGGTGATGTAAACCAATGTCTTCAAAGGAATCTCAATCAGCAGGAACGGAATAATCAGGCCTGCGTAAACAGCCGGATGCATTTCGCCTGTGTAGAGTGCATTAACCAGAAAGAATACGAAAAAGATGAAAACTGCTGTTCCCGCAAGGATGTTCATTCTTGAAGGTTTTCCGGGCAGCCTGAGCACACATGAGGCGGATAAAGCAGCAGAAACCGCCCCCGCAAGGCGCATTTCCTGCGCCTGAGCAGACACGGCGAAAAAGGAATACATAACTGCGTACAGCGCAAAAAGAAGACGCACCTTCATCGCCGATGTTTTTGCCTTCTCCCTGCGGAAAAGGGCTTCAAGCCGTCTGTTTTTGAAGCCGCCCGCAAGCCTTATGCGGTCTGCCACTGCCTTTTGTTCCTTTGTCATGCATGTGTTCCCGTATTTTTTTTATATAATCGTAAATTACGCCGAAAAGCTTAGCTCTTCGCCGGGGGTTCTTTCCCCTTGCTGAAAAGTATTTTCAGAGTTATATTTTTTGTTCTTCATTATTTCGGAGTAATTTGTGAGCAGTAACGTCAGGTTCGCCGAGGGCGGCGTAAGAGAGATGATTTACATAGCGTTTCCCATGCTTGTTTCCAACGCATGCGAAACGGTGATGGTGTTTACCGACAGGCTTTTCCTTTCCCGTCTGGGCTCGGTGCAGATGAGTGCGGCTATGGGCGGCGGCATGAGCAGCTTCATGCTCACTGTCTTCTTCATAGGGCTCATAGGCTACTCCACGGCGATGATAGCGCAGTTTTACGGCGCGGGCAAAAAGGAAATGTGCGGTATTTCCGCATTTCAGGGGATGATAATCTCTGTTCTGGCTTACCCGGTTATACTCCTCTCCCGCCCGCTTATACATTATATGTTCACCAAGACAGGGATAGACGAAATGCAGCTTTACTACCAGCGGCAATATTTTGATATTCTGATTTTCGGTTCCGTTTTCTTCCTCATAAGGCACTCTTTAAGCTGCTTCTTCTCAGGCATAGGGAAAACAGGTATAGTCATGTTCTCTTCCATATTGGCCATGTTCGTGAATGTCGGTGCAAGCTGGGTGCTGATTTTCGGCCGCTTCGGTCTGCCTGAGATGGGGATGAGGGGCGCTGCCATCGGCACTATAATAGGCAGCATATCCGGCATACTTGTTCTGGTTTTTGCTTATCTGAGAAAAACTAATGTGGATGCATACGGCATAAAGGGCTCTTTTCGTTTTGACAGGGCTCTCAGCCTTAAGCTGCTCAGGTTCGGCACACCCGCGGGGATAGAGTTTCTGCTGGGCTTCACGGCATTTACGTTTATAGTGCTTATTTTCCACGCTCAGGGGCTCTCCACTGCGACAGCGGCTACCATAATGTTCAACTGGGATCATGTTGCGTATGTGCCGCTTATAGGTGTTGAAATAGGCGTAACCAGCCTTGTGGGGCGCTATATCGGCGCGGGCAGACATGACATAGTGCATAAAACCGTAATCTCAGGCCTCAAACTCGGCGTGATCTACTCTGTTATTGTGGCTCTGCTTTTTATCTTTTTCCCTTATCAGCTTACGGATTTTTTCCGGCCGGATTCGCCTGACCCTGCTTTCGAGGCGGCAGTGCCTCTTACTGTATATATGCTGAGGCTGGCTTCGATATATGTTCTTGTAACCGCACAGATGGTTGTTTTCATGGGCGCTCTCAGGGGCGCGGGGGACACCTTCTGGGCTATGCTGATTTCCGTGGGTACAAACTGGTCTATCATGGTTATCACATATATTATTATGAACACGCTGAATTTTTCCGCAGAAGTAGGCTGGACATCCGTTGTTCTGCTTTTTCTGCTGTTTCCCGTTTTTCTTTACGCCCGTTACAAAAGCGGCAGATGGAAGGATATTCAGCCTGTCACCTGAATTTTTCTTTGGCACATTCCGTAAATAATGTATATATAAAGCTGTAGACGCGGATTTTTTATGAAGCCTCCCCGACCCGCCTTTTAAAAGGAGAGGGGATTTCAGTTTTCAGCGTAAGCTCCACACAATAACCACGGGAATGCCGATGAAAAACAGGATTCTTTTTGTTGATGATGATAAATTTATTCTGGACACATTCCGCCGCACGTTCAGGGATCTGGACATTACTCTGTGCGATTCGCCTATCAAAGCCCTTGAAATGATGCGGGAAGAGGCTTTTGACGTGGTGGTTTCTGATTATAAAATGCCCAAAATGGACGGTGTTGAGTTCATACGGCGGGCTGCCGAAACCAACCCTAACAGCGTGAGGATCATGCTCACGGGAAACGCCGATCTGGATATAGCCGTCAGAGCGGTTAATGAGGGTTCGGTTTTCAAATTTCTCCAGAAACCATGCGACAGAAATATCCTCCGGAAAACAGTGGAACAGGCCATGGAAAAGTTCAACAGCGAGAAAGAGCTGAGGGACGCTTCCGAGGAAAACTATTACAAAGCCACCCACGACAGCCTCACCGGACTTGCCAACCGCTTTATGCTTCAGGAAAAAGCCGGAGACTACATAGACAACTGGAACAGGTATCAGAAGCGCTTCGCCCTTTTTTACATGGATCTGGATAAATTCAAGCCTATTAATGACACTTACGGTCACCACATCGGGGATGAGGTGCTGAAAGAGGTCGCCGCCAGACTGCTGAAAACTGTGCGCGCAACGGACACCGTAGCCCGGCTCGGCGGTGATGAGTTTGTTATCCTCGCCGAAAACGTTAAGACGGAAGAAGAGGCAGGAGCACTGGCCAAAAAGATAATAACGGCAGTCACATGTCCTATATATACAAATAATGACCTCGCACTGGAGGTTGGGATCAGTATAGGGATAAGCATATATCCCGAACATGCGGAACAATATAAACTGCTTCTGGAAGAGGCAGATGCCTGCGTCTATAAATCCAAGGAAAAAGGCGGTTCTGCCTTCACTGTCGGCGGATGCAGGCAGGAGCCGCAATAACTTTCTCCTTTTATCAAAATGGGATTGAGTTGGATTTTGCAGTCGATGCGTTTTTGAAATCCTCCCCCGCCCTCCTTTGCAAAAGGAGGGAGTTCTTCTTTGGCTGCAATAGCCTCCCCCTTTGATAAAGGGGGACTGAGGGGGATTTTCTAACCGATGAGTTGCTGAAATCCTCCCTCGCCCTCCTTTGCAAAAGGAGGGGGTTCTTCTTTGACTGCAACAACTTCCCCCTTTATTAAAGGGGGACTGAGGGGGATTTCCTAACCGATGCGCTTTTGAAATCCTTCCCCGCCCTCCTTTGCAAAAGGAGGGAGTTCTTCTTTGACTGCAATAGCCTCCCCCTTTATTAAAGGGGGACTGAGGGGGATTTATGATCAGATACAATAAAAAGCTTAAATCTTTCTCCAGAGCACTCAGGAAGAACATGACCGATGCTGAGTTGCTGATTTGGTCAAAAATCAGAAGAAAACAAATAAAGGGACTGCAGTTTTACAGGCAGAAAGTCATCGAAAATTATATTCTTGATTTTTATTGTCCTGCCTCTAAGTTGGTTATAGAAATTGATGGCGGGCAGCATTTCAGTGAAGAAGCAATTCATAAAGATAATGAAAGAGACAGATTTTTGCTGAGGCACGGGTTCAAAGTGCTGAGATTCAGCAACACAGAAGTTTTGACTAATATTGACGGAGTTGTTCAGGCAATTTATGAACATTGTTGAGATTCTCTTTTGCTGCAATATCTTCCCCCTTTATCAAAGGGGGATAGAGGGGGATTTGTAACCGATGTCTTAGGTAAATCCTCCCCCGCCCTCCTTTGCCAAAGGAGGGGGTTCTTCTTTGACAGCAATAGCTTCCCCCTTTATCAAAGGGGGACTGAGGGGGATTTTGATTTTTGCTGTTTATGTCATTGCGAACCCTGATAAGGTGAAGCAATCTCTATGTATATATACCGGAGACTGCCGCATCGCTTTACTCCTCGCAGTGACGCTATCTCCAACTTCTTCACCTCAGAAATCTCTCAGTCATTTCAAAAAAATCATTCCGGTAAGCCATAGGTAAAATTTTATAGCAAAACAAAAAACATTGTCTCCCTGTGGCGGAATATTAGTTTTCAGGCAATTCCTAGCGGTTTAATATGTCTTATTTATCAATAGTCACTGGAAAATTATTATTAGGCTAAAATAAACCAATGTTAATTTATTTTCTTAATAATTTTTACATTGGCATTACCTAAAAAAGTTCGTTTCGATATTTCACGATAAATAGGATGGTTAAGTATTTCTAAACACCTAGTCATCTTCTGGGTAATTATGCAAATATTGCGAAATTTCTATACATATGGAATGATAAGATTTTACGCTGATTTAGTAGTAACTAATAAGTTTCGATGATGACTAAAATATGAAAAAAAACAGGCGGTAAAGCGAATGTAAATTTTATTAGCGCAAAGAGTTAAGTTCATTTTGACAAATCATTTTTTTTTGATATACTTCGATAACGTGAATAATATCGTACAGATATGTAGTTTATTAATTGAGTCTGTAAAACTTAAACACTGTTTGACTAGGGCGTTATAGCCCTTAATCCCTGAAACAGGCATTAAGGGCTTAGAATAAGGGGCATAAAATTAAAGGAGGAAAGTTTATGTCAAAAAGACTTTTATTGCTTGTAATGGCAACATTACTTTGCATGTTCGTCGCTGTCGGCTGCGGCTCAGACGGTTCCGACGGAAAAGCTGGACAGGATGTTGACCCGGGTACGGTCACTGCTCTTCAGCAGCAGATTGATGCTCTTCTGGCTCAGATTGAGGCTCTTGAGGAGTCTGGTTCTGCTTCAACAGAGGAAATTCAGGCTTTACTTGCGCAAATTGCAGAGCTTGAGGCTCAGCGTGATGCTGAGATCGGAGTTGGTGCAACTATCGCTCTTCGTAAAGAGGTTATCGAATCTAACAATGATTTATCTGCTACTCTGAGTGGTGGAAACATTGAAATTACCTTCTCTTTCAAGGACGCAAAAGGCAATCCTTTTAAAGGGTATAAGAATTTCAACACAGTATATTTCCACTATCTTGATGCTCAGAATCAGGTAGTGCGTGCGAGAATCCAGTCTTCGAGCACCGCCACTGCTCTTCCTAATGCTTTTACTCAGCCTACAGACGGTAATTATAAAATTACTTTCCCTGCAAATGGCGGGAGTACCACTGGAAGTACTCTGACAGATATTCAGAAACTTGCAGAACTTCTTGCACTTCCTGAAGTTGATCGCGATATACGTATTCTTGTAACATTTGTTAATGATAATACTGACTTGGCTGATACAACTGGTTGGTACAGGTATTATGCTAATGTTCAGAAGGACTACGGAACAGCTCCCAGAGATCTTTTTTCAAAAGCGGCATGTGCAAGCTGCCACGGTGAAAAAATATTCAACAGAGGCAATAATTCTGCTATAAATGCTTCTCATGAAACAAGAAAATCCACATATGGTTATCATTATGCAGCTTCAAACGGTGAAAATTGTACAGTTTGCCACTCTTATGCATCAAAGGAGGCTGCTAACCCCAATAAAGGTGGAAATCTTGTAGCATATGTTCACGGTGTGCATGTTTCAACTCATGACGAACCTGTGCAGGTTAAATCGGGTGTTTATTATGCCATTGGTTACCCCAATAATATGCAGGATTGTGTAGTATGCCATGATAGTCCTGCAAGGGTTGCTGAAGTCACTCAGCAGAAATATTTCAACTATTACACATGTATGTCCTGCCACCAGAGTTGGGACTCATGGGATCTTGTTGGAACTCAGGTTACTGATGTAAGCTTCCATGAAGATTACACTGGAGCAACAAGTGAATTGGCTTGCGTTAGCTGCCACAATGGCGGGCTTGCACCCACTTTTGCTCAGTTCCACGGCGGTTATGACCTCAGTACAAAATACGCATCAGATTTTACTTACAAAATCTATAGCATAACTGTAAATGGTGCAGGGGATTTTGCTGATGTTGTTTGGGGAGTTGAGGATGCTGATGGTGATAATTACAACCTTATAAATAACGATCTTGATGCAGGTCCTACATTTGGCAACCTTACAATGTGGGTCGGTTATGGAAAAGGCGATGATTGGACTAACATTGGCATGACTAGTGCTCAGCCATCAACAACTAACAGACTTTCAGCGGCTGCGGGTGCACTTACAACTAACGGAACAAACGTTTACAATGCTATGACAAATAGAATGACAACCACTGTTCCTGTTGCTGCTGGTGCTGGTGAAACGAGAGGTGCGATTGTTATTCATAACAGACCTTCACTTAAAGTAGGTGACGTAACGCTTACTGGGTACACTGGACCTCTGGTTAGCGGTATTGCCGTTCCTTTTGATGTTGCTGCCAATGGTACTGAACTTGCACTTCGTCGCTCAATAGTTGATGATGCAAAATGTATTGCATGCCATGGCAGTAATTCCGGTTTCCACGGCACAAGCGGACGTGTTATCGGTACACAAATGTGTGTTGTTTGCCACAACCCCGGTGCAACAGAGAAAAACAGAAGAGCGAGTTACTATGGCGTTAATGCATCAACTGCTCTTGATGGCAAAGATGAGGAAAGCTACGATCTCAAAAACATGCTTCATAGGATTCACTCTGCTGGTGCAACAGATAAACCTTATATCCTGTACAGACAGCAAGGAACATCGATCTGGGCATTCTTCGGAAAAATCCTGCCCGCAGGCTGGGGAGTGAACCCTGTTGGAACCAATGCTATCACTGCGAACTTCAATGATGTTCAGATTTACTATCCGCAAGATCTTACAAATTGTGAAGCTTGCCATAACCCCGGAACATACAGTGATGCAGGTGTTGGTGCTGTTCCTGTTACTCTTGGACAGGGTGCAAGTTTGACTGTTGATTCTGACGATACAATAGTTGGACCGGCTAAAGCTGCTTGCGCTAGCTGCCACACAGGAGATCTTCTTAAATCTGGAAATGATGCTAGTCTTAAAGCACATTTTAACTTTGTGACTTCAAAATCACAGACTGGTGGAGAAGGTTGTGCAACTTGCCATAACGGCAGTTACGCTCCCGGCCATTAACAGTTTCTAACTTCAAAACTAAAAAGCGGAGCTTCGGCTCCGCTTTTTTTTTGCTCCCAAGGAGGGAGCCCGCCGTGCGCAGCGAAGCCGAACGTGTTCGGCGTGAGCGTGTACATCAAACTGACAGGATGTGCAGTTTGATGTTGTCAAGTCGGAGCTTCGGCTCCGCTTTTTTTTTGCTCCGAACTAGTCATGCTGAACGGAGTGAAGCATCTCTGCCGTGATCATTGATTTGATGTTATCAGATAAGAGACTCTTCGCCTGAGGCTCAGAGTGACGGAAAAAAAGCAGGATTATGTAAACGATGTCTCAGGTAAATCCTCCCCCGCCCTCCTTTACGAAAGGAGGGTGCTTTTACTCTTATTCGCAATAGCTTCCCCCTTTGCAAAGGGGGACCAGAGGGGGATTTGAAATAGTTGATTAAAGACTGCCGGCATGAACACAAGAGCAGGATGTACGGTTTTTAACTGTCAGGATAGAGATCGCTTCACTTTGTTCACAATGACAGTAGCTTACGTCACAGCGAGGAGCAAAGCGGCGTGGCAGTCTCAAATCTGAGATTGGTGTGCTCTGTTATAGGCTTTTATATAGGAGGCAAGACGTTTGTCGAAATCATTTATATGCGCCACATACCAAATCTGGCAAAGTTTTGCCAGTTTCTCATGGAGTTCGTCAGAGGCGCCGTTTTCTATAAGCTCTTTGTATATCTCCACAAGTTTTTCAGTGAGCTCTCTGTGGGATTTTCTGTGTTCCTTCTGCCTTGTATATTCTATCTGGGTCATTATATCGTCTTCGGTTTTGAAATGGGTTTTAACGTATTCCACCAGATAGTTAAGTGTTTCAATCAGTTCCTGCGGGCGCGGGTTGCGTTCCGCGCACTCGAAATACCTGTTCATTCTGCTGAACAGTTCTTTATGCTGTGAATCCAGAAGCTCGTTATTGGTTTGTATATAGCTTGTCCATTCTATCCGCATTTCACAACCTCTTAGTCAACATAATGTTATAAGAGGGGAAAATCAATTGTAATCGTTTTTAACATATTTTGCGTTAAGCTCTTTCTGCGTGGGTTTCGATGTATTGAACATGAAGTTCAGGGGGTTCACCGGAATGCCGTTTATAAGGACTTCATAATGAACATGGGGCCCGGTGCTGTGCCCTGTTGAACCGACAAGAGCTATACGCTCGCCACGCTGTACAAAATCACCCTCGCGCACTGTGAGCCTGCTGTTGTGGCCGTATCGTGTTACAAAGCCGTACCCGTGGTCTATTGTGACAAGATAACCGTAACCCTGCTTATAGCCGGAGAAGATAACTATACCCTTAGCCGATGCCCGCACGGGTGAACCGAACGGCGCCGCTATGTCGAGCCCTTCATGGAAGACAAGCCTTCCGGTAAACGGAGAGAAACGGAAATCAAATTTGCTGGAGATCCACCCTTCAACCGGAGAGCCCGACGGAGTAGACTGAAAGAGAAATTCCTGCTCTTCTATGTAGTTAGCAAGTCCGGTGATGCTTATTATCCTTGAGTCAAGCTCCCGGCGGAGAAACTTTGTCATAGGGTTAAGGGCATCGGTCTGATAAATATCTTCCGCAAGCTGATAGGGCTGTGCACTTTCCGTTCCGCCTTCCGGCTGGGGATCGGAGACCTGCAAACCTGCCAGTGATGCCGTACCCAGAAGCCTGTTCTGGGTTGAGTCAAGGATAGAGGACTTGTCCTCAAGCTCCGCTATCACAGGTTCATACTGCTTAATTTGCTTGGTCAAACGTTTGTTCTCATCCTTCCAATGCAAAAAATGAGCCCTGTCCACAGCGAAATCAAAAAGAACGGTAAAAACCGCCACAGAAGAAATCAGAAAAACAACAGTTGCCGCTAATGCCAGCCTGAAGCCGGTCACAGAGAAAGAAAAACTTTTTACAGAATCAGTACTGTCCGACCCGAAAATAACAATAGTCCTTTTAGTTCCCACAAATCACCTTCCGGTGTAATCACTTATTAAATAATCGTCACATTTGCAGAAAATATTAGAATTCCTGAAAGATACAAGCTATTATTTGCATCTCAATAAAAAAAAGACGGAGTTCCTATGCTGCGTAAACTTATTTTTCTTCTGGCTGCTGTTCTGGTTTTCGGTTGCAGCACACAGAAAGAAGCGGACAAAACTGAAGAGGTTGAGATGAAAAACACAAAAGTATTATTCAGTACAAACTTGGGAGATTTTGAGGTTGAGCTTTTCGACAAGGAATCGCCAGAAACGGTCAAAAACTTCCTTGGATATGTAAAGTCAGGATTTTATGAAGGAACAGTCTTCCACAGAGTTATTCCCGGATTCATGGCACAGGGCGGCGGTTTCACTGAAAATCTTGAGCAGAAGGAAGGAAATGCCCCAATCAAAAATGAGGCATCAAACGGAATCAAAAACGAGAGAGGAACAATAGCAATGGCAAGAACGAATGATCCTCACTCTGCCACATCACAGTTTTTTATAAACTATGTGGATAACTATTTTCTGGATTATGCCGCAGAAACTCCGCAGGGCTGGGGCTATGCCGTATTCGGCAAAGTCACGAAAGGTATGGAGATCGTAGACGCTATGGCGGATGTACCCACAGGGAGCGGCGGCTTTTTCAGAAGCGATGTTCCTCAGACTTCCATAGTGATAAAAAAGATAAAAGTAATTAAGAAAAAATAAAACACTGGGGCTCCCTTCTCCGCGGAGGGAGCTTTTTAACCACTTAATGCACTCAAACTTTTTTGTTCTGTAAGTTTCTATTAGTTCATAATTTTTATTAAATGATTCCCGTTCTCTAGACATTTCTGTGGACAAATTTATGAGCATAATATAATAAAAGATAGTGGTATAGTTATCAGTTGATATTCTTTCTTTTCGGAGAATATCAAAATGTATCTATAAAGTGTTTCTCTACAGATATTTACAGGCTGCTGTCTCTGATGTATTTTAAAAAAGCATTGCCTGATGTCAATTAATTATTATTTTTAGTTGAAATATATTTGTATTTGAAGACATAATTGGTTTGAATTAAAACCGTGTACTGCTGACTTAAAGTAAAAGGAGCTTTATATGAATTTTGAAGAATCGCTCAGGTCGAAAAACCTTAAGGTTACACCTCAGAGGATGCTTCTGCTCAGCGAGATCAGAGGTAAAGGGCATGTCTGCATTGACGAGCTGCACAGGCTTGTTAAGGCTGTTTCCCCTTCCGTTTCTCTGGCAACAATATATAAAAATGTTAACCTCCTTGTGGAGGAAGGTCTGCTTAAGGAGATCCCGATTGAGGGCGCAAAACCGGTTTATGAGATAAACATAGGCGACCATGTTCACTATGTCTGCTCAAAATGCGGCTATGTGGAAGACCTGGAAACGGATTCATACGAGCTTAAAAAATTCTTCTATGAAAAATACGGAAAATATGTGGACTCTGTGGGTGTCATGATAAAAGGCACATGCAGAAGCTGCTCAGGAATGAACTCTTAAAATAAAGAAGGGAACCTTGCGGTTCCCTGTCTTTTCGGGAGGTTGTTTTCTGCTTCTCGTTAATGATATGAACGCCGCACCGAAGAATAGTTCATAAAAAGTCCGTAATTTAAATTCTGCCAGATAAGGCGGACTCCTCTGGCATATACCAGCGGGTGAGTCTGCTGTATTATCCCTTTACTTTCCGCTGAAAAGATATTTTTCCAGTACGCTGAAAATATCAGTAGTTATCTGATCCGGCGTGAGTGTTTCTTTTATGACTTTTACAGGTTGCCCTGTGACGATATTTTTGGCATTGAGATCAAGGGGAAACGGCTCCCTCTCATTTCCGTCCTCATCAATAATCACAAGTATTTTCGGCTTTGTGGAGCTCCCTCTGGAAACTTCATAAACTATTCCGACCTCTCCGGATTCCAGCCGCAGGACAGTACCCACGGGATAAACCCCCAGAAGACTAACGAAGAATTTTACCAGAGTTTCGTTGAAATGTCTGCCGGACCAGCCGAAAATCAGCTTGATTGCCTGCACGGGGGAGCGCCCCTTGCTGTATGGCCGGTCTGAGGTTATTGTATCGTATGTATCTGCTATGGCGACTATTTTAGCATTTTTTGTTATCTGGCGCTCAAGCAGACCTTCGGGGTAGCCTGTGCCGTTAGCCTTTTCATGATGCTGGAGGACAGCCTGAAGAACGGCCTCGTTCAGCCCGCCGCACTGTTTAAGCATCTGAAAGCCGCGTTCGGAGTGACTTTTCAGTGTTTCAAACTCAGTTTCCGAGAGCTTGCCGGAATCCTTATAAACATACTCCGGCAGCATAAGCATGCCAACATCATGGAGCAGACCTGCCAGACCGAGATTTTCCAGTTCGTATGTCGGCAGTCCCAGCCTCCTGCCAAGGGCTATTGAGAGAATGCTTACGTTTATGGCGTGGTTGACTTCACATTCCAGTGCTTCCTTTACAAGAAGCATGTTCATAAAAACTTCATTTTTATAAAGACATGTGCTGACAAACTCGTCCGTTACGGAGCGTGCAATATCCAGATCAGGCAACGCGCCTGAGGTTATTTTATCGAAAATTGATTTTACATTGCTCTGAGCCCGCTGACGGATCTTTTTTGCAAAAATGAGGTTATTGCCGGGTGAGAACACTCCCGGACGCATGTTTTCGTCATCCTCCGGCTCAGCTTCCGCTTTTCTGCACGGGGGGCGCATGTTATCCTTCCGCGCTAGGCCGAAGCTGTCCAAAAGGGAGATCGCGGGTTCGTCCTCAGCGTCAGCCAGATAGACGTAGCCAACTCCCTGATCTCTCAAATCCTGAATAAAATCCAGATCCGTAATTACCTGCCCGTAATGTGGAAAGTGGACTCCCTGCTTGTCCAGCCGCGAAATGACCATTCCCGGCTGGATTTCTGATAAAGGAATTCTCTTCACTTAATCACCTGATGTAAACGCTCCCTTCTGCTTTTACGCCTATATCAGTCCGGATTTGATGGCGTAGTTTACCAAAGCAGTCGAGTTGGAGAGATTGAGCTTCTGGAGCATTTTATTTCTGTGCGTATCGACAGTATTTTTACTTATTTGAAGCTGCTTTGCAATCTCTTTGCTTGTTTTTCCGCCTGCAATATGCTTGAGAATTTCATATTCCCTTACAGTAAGCAGCAGAACGGACTTAGGCCAGGGCTTCATCCTTTTTCTGGGCTTAACTCCTTTGAGCGCTTCGGTGAAGGTATGCACATCGTTTTCGATGTAGAGAAAATTGATAATATTATATTTTTTGAAATAGTACTTCTGGAAGGGGTTGCTCTTTGAGGTGAGAAGCATAATTGTCGCCGGATAGTCACCGTCAAGAAAAGGGCGGATAAGTCCTTCGTCAAAATTGCTGGAGAAAATGTCAAAAATTACAAAATCAGGCAAAAAGTCAGACTGTGCAAGCTCCTCTTTGTCTTCATAGCGCAGTGTGAGGCATTTATGCCCCTGAATACTCAGTATTTCGTTTATCCATTCAAGGTGAATGGTGTTGTTGCTGATAACAAGATAATTTTTCATCCTAACCTCAGATCGGCAATGCTTCGCAAGCAATAGAAATATCACTATAAATAACGTTTATCATGCGGGCGTGAAAATATCGTGAAGGAAAATCAGACTGATTGCGGAGGAAAAGGAATGCGGTGCTTGTTTCAGGAGTTTATGAAATACCCCAGACCTTTAGCACTTTTGATGATCTCATTGCCTATTTTTTTTCTCAAAAATTTTATATGGCTTCTCAGGGTTTCCTTGGACATATACTCATTTCGCCATATTTCAGACTCAAATTTTTCATAACGCACTATTCTGCCGCGGTTTTCAATCAAAATTTCCAGAATGCGCGACTCAATATTGGTGAGGGGGATTTCCCCTTCGTAAGATGAAATGCTTTTAAGGGGAAAGCTGTATGTCAGCCCGTTTTCGAGGCAAATCAGCTCCGGGTTTTTTTCCTCCAGCTCGCGTACACATTTTTGCAGTGCGCCGCGGAGATCCTCAAGCATAACAGGTTTTACAAGGTATCTGCTTATGTCCAGCTCTATTGCTTGCAGGGTGTACTGCTCATCTGTATAGGCAGTGGTCATGAGTATGCGCAGCTTTTTGTCGGAACTGCGTATTCTTTTGATAAGCTGCAATCCGTCCGTATAGGGCATTTTTATATCGGCTATGAGGATGTCCGGTTTCTTTTCGGTATAAAGGACGAAGGCCTCATTACCGTCTGAGGCGCAATGAAGGGTTCCGCATAGCTTTTTAAGTATCATTTCATAGCTTTTGCGTATGCCTTCATCATCCTCGGCGTAAAGCACTGTGTATTTTTTCAGCTTCTTTTCCGGTTCTGTCATACAGGCTTCACTTTTATGTAATCCGCCAGTATTTTGGCGTGGTCAAACGCCAGATCGGCGGGCAGGGCATTCATCGGGAAGAATTTTGCTGTTTTTGCATCATCACCCGCTACGGGTTCGGCATCAGATTCTGTGTAATATACAGCGGAAGCCACATGACCGCGCTTATCCCTTGCCGGGTCTGAGTAAATGCCCAGCAGTGTTACGGATTCAGCCTTAATGCCTGTCTCTTCCATCAGTTCGCGCACAGCAGCGTCCTCTGTCTTTTCGCCGTATTCAACAAATCCGCCGGGTATAGCCCAGCCTTTGGGCTCGTACTTTCTTTCCACGAGGAGAACGGAGCCGCCGTTTCTTACTATAACATCCGCAGCCACTCTCGGTGTGTAGACAAATATTCTGCCGTATTTAAACCTGAGCGATCTGTACACAGTTTCGCAGTAGGGCGCTCCTTTGCCCGCGGCTTCCAGACGGCTTATGACAGGCAGGAGTATGCCGTCAATCTCAGGCTGTCTGTTCTTCTGTATATCGATGAGCATGCTGGTTTTATAATCGTCCAGACTGTCCTTGTGGGCTATAAGCGGCATCCATTCCTCTTCGGGAACTTCCACCCCTTCCATCCGTGCCGCCTCAAGGGTTTCCTTAACCATTTTCACCATGAGGGCAAAGACTTCCGGATCTTTTGCCATTTTGCCGCAGGTGCTTTCCAGAAGCGCGGAAAGCGGGTTGTAGGCAATGTTCCAGATAAGCTTTTTCCACAGAATATACTTCATGCTTTTTGCCGCATTAAACTCCAGGCTGGATTTGCTGAGAATTTCGGCAAAATATGGCTCTACGGTTTTGCTCTCCTCACTGAAAGCGCCGAAGGTGATATTTCCGAAGGCTGTGTGGTTCAGCACCCCCGGTGATTCTATCCACACGCCGATGTAAAGGCTCGCAGCGAGAACACGGTTTTTACCGAAGTGCTTTTCCAGAATAGCCGGGTTTTCCACTCCGTTCTGGAACGAAACAGCGTAGCCGTCTTTTCTGAGGTGCTTCGCGGCATCTGCGCACACTGCTTCGGTGTCCTGCGATTTAACGGCGAAGATTATAACATCATACTCACCCGTAAGCCCGCCTGACGCCTTGACAGGGATAACAGAATCCCCGTGTATTCTGCTTTTAAACACAAGCTTGCCTGTTTCCTGCATGGCTTTCAGATGCGCTCCCCTTGCTATGAGCTCGGTATCAAAACCCGCCTTGGTGAAGAATGCGCCGTAATAGCAGCCTATTGCCCCGGCTCCAACTATGGCTATACGTTTATTTGAAAGAGATTTGTCCATCCTTTAAAACCGCCCTTAAGTTCCTGCGTTTTTTGTATCTGCCGGAGATGAGTATATCCGACAGGTTGTCTTCTATGTGCGTCTGGAGGAGGCGTTTGATTGGCCTTGCTCCGTAGTTGAAGTTATAGTCCTGAGAAAGGAGGAATTCCTTAACATCGTCATCGAGTGAAACCTGCTTTTCGTGTTTTTCAAGCCTCTGGTTGATTTCCTCCACCTGAAGATCGATGATTTTGAACAGATCACCTTTGCCCAGCGGCTTGAACACTATGTGGCTGTCCACCCTGTTGAGAAATTCGGGGGAGAAACGCTCCCGAAGCTCCTTAAATGCGTTGGATCTGAACCTGTCATAATCTATCTCGAAGCTTACCTTATCATCCGAGGTACTGAAACCCATGGAGCGGGAATCAAGGGTGAGCTTGGTTCCGAGGTTTGAGGTCATTATCACTACAGTGTTTTTGAAGTTAACCATATGACCCAGACTGTCATGTATGTGCCCTTCATCCAGAACCTGCAGCAGTATGTTCATCACTTCGGGGTGCGCTTTCTCTATCTCATCGAAGAGTACCACTGAGTATGGCTTCCTGCGAACCTGCTCGGTGAGTTTGCCCCCCTCTTCATAGCCGACATATCCGGGGGGTGCGCCGACAAGCCTGGAAACGTTGAACTTTTCCATATACTCGCTCATGTCTATGCGTATGAGTGCTCCGGCGGAGCCGAAAACTATCTCGGCAAGGCGTTTTGCGACCTCAGTTTTTCCCACGCCTGTGGGACCGAGGAATATGAAGGAGCCCAGCGGTCTGTCAGGGTTGTTGAGCCCTGCGAAGCTGCGCTTTATGGAACGGGCAAGCGCGTCCACGGCCTCATCCTGTCCGAGAACGTATTTCTTTATATCCTTTCCGATGTTGACTATGCGCTCCATCTGGTCTTCACGGAGCTTCTGGACGGGGATTCCCGTCATCATCGCCACCACTTCGGATATGTGGTCATTGTTCAGTGAAGGCCAGTTCAAATCAAGCTCCTGAGTCCATTCCCCAAGGAGGCTGCGGAACTTTCCGCCGAGGCGGTCAATATCCTTTGTCACTTTTTCCACAGTGTCAAAGTCGTTGTCGGCTATCAGCCTGTTCCGTTTATCCATGGCGGCATCAAGCTTAAGCTTAACCTCCTTGAGATTATCGGGGAGTATGTTCACGCTGAGCTTAAGCTTTGAGCATGCTTCATCTATCACGTCTATACTTTTGTCAGGCTGGAATTTATCGGTCACATACCTGTCTGTGAGGTAAACGGTTTCCTTTAATACCTCATCAGGTATGTAGACCTTGTGGAAGTCTTCGTAATACTTTCTTATTCCGCCGAGGATTCCGATTGTTTCCTCAGTGTTGGGCGGATTAACAAAAATTGTCTGAAAGCGTCTGTTCAGCGCACCGTCCTTTTCAAAGTGCTTCCTGTATTCCGTTAGGGTAGTTGCGCCTATGCACTGGAAAGAACCTCTGGCAAGGGCGGGTTTCAGCATGTTGGACGCATCAATGGAGCCTTCGGCAGCACCCGCACCGACTATGGTATGTATTTCATCTATGAAGACTATGATGTTTGTTGCCTGTTCAATCTCCTTGATCAGGTTTTTCATCCTTTCCTCAAACTGGCCTCTGTATTTGGTTCCGGCAACGAGGCTTCCGAGTTCAAGGGAGATCAGGCGCTTGTTTTTAAGGAATTCGGGTATGCCGGAGGAGACCATTTCACGGGCGAGGCCTTCCACTATGGCTGTTTTGCCCACGCCGGGTTCGCCGATTATCACTGCGTTGTTCTTTATCCTGCGGCAGAGGATCTGGATCAGTCTTTCAATCTCCCCGCTGCGGCCTATAACGGGATCAAGCTTGCCTTCCTTGGCAAGTTCTGTGAGATCACGCCCGAACTCGTCTATTGTGGGGGTGGAGACCGTGGCTCCCTGTACTTTTGTGCTGGAAAGAGCGCGTATCTCCTCCCTTATCGGGGCAAGCTCAAAGCCCAGCTTGGCGAGGAGCATGTACGCCTTGCCTCTGCGCTCCCTCAGGAGACCGAGGAGGATATGCTCTGTGTTTATATATTTGCTTTCCAGCAGCCGCGCTTCCTCCACAGCCGCCTCAAGCACAGTTTTTCCCATGGGGCTGAAAGGGAGGCTCCCTTTTATCATCAGGTTTCTTCCCTGAACGCTCATTTTCTTGATGTCGTTTATGAGCACGTTGGTGTCCAGCCCGCGCTTATTAAAAATATCGGCGGCTACACCCGTTTTCTCCCTGAGGAGCCCCATGAGGATGTGCTCCGTATCTATGGATATTTGGAGGAGCTTTTCTGCGGCCTCTCTGGAATAGAGAATCACCCGCCTTGCTCTGTCCGTAAAAAGATCAAACATGAGTTTCTGCCCCCTATATTTAAATGTATGTTTATAATTATATGGTCTTTAAACACTTCTTTTCAATACTAATATGCCCTGAATCTTTTTTGAGAGCAAAAAAGTCCGTTGACAAATAAGCAGGCGAAAGCATAATAACCCATTAGTAATAACGGGGTGCATCTATGGGAAAGGCAAACCTTTTTTCACTCATGCTCGTTGCGGGTGACAGGCCCGGTATAGTAGCTGACATAACCAAGGTTCTTCTTGAGAACAATTTTAATATCGAAGACTCAAGCTCCACGCTGCTTCAGGGTTTTTTTGCGGCAATATTAATAGTAAGCCGCGAACAGCCCATGAGCGAGTGCGAGGTTAAGGAACTTTTTGAGGAACTCCTTGAGAAAAAAGGTGTTTCCGTAAAAGTGCAGAGCATGACGGAAACCGAGGATGCTCCCGCGGGTGAGCACTACATAATATCCGTATACGGTTCAGACAAGCCCGGCATAGTGCATAAGGTGGCTTCATTTCTCTCCGGGGAAGGTATAAACATCATAGACCTTCAGACCAAAGTGGCGGGAAAGGAAAAATCGCCGATATACATTATGGTTCTGGAAGTTGTTCTGCCTGAATATTTTCCGGATAAAACATGGACGGACAAGCTTAAGCAGATCTCATCTGAGCTCGGAACCGACATACACGTCAGACAGATTGAAACATACGAGTTGTAATATATGGCAGTAAGGGAAGTTCTGGTTTATCCCGATCCGGTTCTGAAAGAGATTTCGGAAGATGTGACGGAGCTGAACGATAAAATAAAGCAGGTCATACAGGATCTGAAAGATACAATGGATTCATCATCCCACTCCGTGGGAATAGCCGCACCGCAGATAGGTGAACTCTACAGGATCATAGCAATCGATCCGGGCAAAAACCCCAAGTGCGAGCAGAGCCACGGCAGACAGATAATGATCAACCCCGTGATACTGAAATGGGAAGGCATAACCCCTTTCAGAGAAGGGTGCATGAGTGTGCCGGATTATACTGGGAACGTGAACAGGGCAAGGAAGGTTCTTGTGCAGTATCTGGATGAGAATCTGGAAGAAAAAGTCATCGAAACCGAAGGCTTCGAGGCGATCCTCATTCAGCACGAATCAGACCACCTCGACGGCGTTCTGTTTATCGACCGAGTTATATCAAGAAGAACAGATCTTTTTCGCAGGAAAAAATATAAGTAAACGTAAACAGTTTATGCTGATGTCATTCTGAACGTCAGTGAAGAATCTCTTGTTGGACATAATATTGAGACTCTTCGCTTTGCTCAGAGTGACGCTGAACAGGGAGAAAACCGGGGCTGCGGCGCGAGCGTGTATTCAAAATTTCCATGGATGGCAAATTTTGAATTATAAAGGAAATACACTGCGCCGTGCGAAGCGAAGCCGTATTTAAAATATTCCCAGTTTTTTCATCCTGTGGCGCAGTGTGTTGGGATGTATTCCCAGAATATACGCTGCGCCGTTTTTTCCGCTTATTCTCCAGTTGGTCTGATGAAGAGTTTTGAGAATGTACGCTTTCATAACATGGTCAAGTGCGATATTGCTTTCAGTGATGATTTGCTCCGGCTGACTGCTGAACTGCATTCCGGTATTTATATGTTCAAACTTCATCTCTGTTGCATGATTCATTATGATTTCGCGTTCAACTATGTTTTCCATTTCCCTGACGTTTCCCGGCCACTGATAGCTGATGAGTTTCTCCATTACAGAGCCGTCAATTTCGGGTATATTTTTGATTCCAAACTTTCTGCATATTTTTTCTGTTATATGCCTGAGAAGAATCGGAATATCCCCTTTTCGCTCTCTCAGAGGCGGAATTTCAATGGGGAAAACATTCAGTCTCCAGAACAGATCTTCTCTGAATGTTCCGTCCTTCACCATTTTTGGCAGGTTTTTATTAGTGGCGGAGATAACGCGCACATTGACCTTGATCGCTTTTCCTCCGCCGAGACGCTCTATTTCCCCGAACTGGAGCGCACGCAGAAGCTTTGTCTGAGAATTCAAAGGCAGCTCTCCCACCTCGTCCAGAAAGAGCGTTCCATTGTGCGCCAGCTCGAACCGCCCTTTTCTTGATGAATCCGCCCCCGTGAACGCTCCTTTCTCATGTCCGAAAAGTTCATTGTCTATAAGAGTTTCAGGGATTGCTCCACAGTTTATTTTTATGAAGGCCTCGTGTTTTCTGTCTGAATTGCTGTGTATGAAGTTAGCGAAAACCTCTTTCCCTACTCCGGTTTCCCCTGTGAGGAGAACAGCGCTTGAAAATTCGGCTACCTCTTTTGCCTGTGTGAGAAGCTTGTTCATATCAGGCTCCACGGACATGGCAAAGTTTGTTAATGCAGAATCCTGCGATATGCTGTTTTTCACACTGCTGTAATTGCTGTTGCGCATCTCTCTGGCAGTGATGGCAGTGCATAGTGCCATGGTATATGGGGTTGCCAGAAGGCGCAGAAGATTTTTATGCTCATCGGTATAGACATTTTCCTTGTAAACCTTAATCGCAAGGTTGCCTATGACGTGCCCTGCGTTTCTGCATTGAAGAACTATGCAGGAGTTGCCCTCCGTAGGGCAGATAAAGTTGGTTTTATTCTCTGTCTGGGCTACTCTTTCATTATAGTTATATACACAATCATTGGGGAAACCGCGCTTAAAGTCTTCTGGTTTGATGCTGTCAGGTAGCTTTATGTAAAGATCCTTGTAGGTTCTGTTCTCTTCTACTGTGCATAAACGCAGTATACTGTGTTCCTCCTCCAAATAATATGACAGATCTATCATATCAATGGGGATGTACCTCTTCAGACATTTGAGTGAGTTTGTAAGAAGAGTTTCAACATCTGTACTCTTAAAAATATTAAGAATGGTGTCGTTAAGAAACATTTCATTGTTGATCATCTCTCTCTCCGACTTTTAATAAAAATGTAGTTAATACATTAACTATTTTTTCAGAAATGTCAAATTAATTCGGACACATATCTTTTTGTTTCTTCTTCATTAACAATGTTTTTGGCGAATATAGCTCACCATATTTGGTGAATCTACTCACCATCTGTGGTGAGTCTGTTTGGCGCGATTCCCTAAGTCATTTATAGGTAAAGAGGACAGTGTTTGGCACCTTTATTGTTATCTGAGGCGTAATAAAAATTCTGATTAGGTGTGCTTTGAGTTCGTTTTTATTTCTCAGATGTTCGTTCATTACACCTGAGCCAGACAAAGCATCTTAAAAGTACAAGTATCTTTGATTGATGTTTAGGAGTGAAGAAAATGGTTTCTAACAAATGGTTAGTAGTCGGAATGCTGTTGTTTGCTTCTGCCTGTGGATGCGGTGAGAAGGATTTTAATGCAGTCCGTTGCGAAAATATGCCGGATCTTTTCCGTGTGATTTTCCCGGAGGACTATCCGCTCGGCTTGGGAGAGTCCGAAACGGATCCGGCTGTAAGCGGAAGATATTTTAAGGAGGTGGTGTATACAAAGTGCCTGTGAGTTCTGAAAGCCATAGTCGGCTGAATCGGCTGAGATGTCAAAAAATATACTTACAAGAGGAAATTAAATGAAAGGAAAGAATTTATTACTTTTGACCGTGCTTACAGTGCTGCTTTCCATATTTGCGGGCTGTTACGGTGATGACAAAACAATTTATCTGGATGACTATGTCAACAATGGCGGAAGTTCGCCTGTTGATCCAACTGACCCAACTGATCCGACAGATCCCACTGATCCGACTGAACCTCCTGCAACTGCGGAAGAAATTTTTTTGGCTTACTGCTCTTGTCATGAATTCAGTCCTCATCTGTTCACCCCTGAAACATTTCATCATCCATTTGAGCTTGACCCCGCACCCACGCTGGAACAGCTCCAACTTATTGACGGGTATCTGAGAGAAAATACAGACCCGACTGATCCCACAGACCCCACAGATCCGAGTGATCCTGCGTTGCCCGGGGAGGCTGTTTTTAACACAACGTGCAGCGGCTGTCACAGCGGGGTAATGGCTCCGGCAATCACTGATGCGATATTTGACGGGTTCAATTCATCAAGTCTTGATGACCACCCGTTTCCTGTGTCGCTCACTGCCGAGGAGCTTAGTGACCTAGTTGAATATATATCATCAACAAGACCGTAGCTCTGTTTGTAATTTTAAGAATCACAACAGAAAATTCATTTTAAGGAGAAAATCATGAGTATAAAAAAAGATGAAAAAGAGATAAATAAATCGATTTCCCGCAGAAAGTTTCTTAAATTCGGAAGTCTTGCGGTGGGTACAGTTGGAATGAGCATTCTCACTGGCTGCGGAGGCGATGTCAATGTCGTAGAGCCCTCCGGTTCTGCTGGTAGCTCGGGTAATCTTCCTTCAAGCTGGGACGATTCTGCTGATTTCGTTCTTGTCGGTTTCGGCGGTGCGGGCGCAATGGCTGCCATCAACATAAAAAAACAGGATCCTTCCGCAAAAATAATTTTTGTAGAAGCAGGAACGGCAGGCGGCGGCAGTACAAAAATATGCGGCGGCGGAACACACTTCGGCGGCGGTACGCAGATTCAGATAGACAGCGGCTTCACTGAAGATGCTGATGAGTTTTATAACTATGCACTCGCCGGAGTAGGCGAAGGCGGCAATGCGGAGCTTATGAGAGTTTATGCTGATAATGCGAAAGCGGCTTACGATACCCTTGTGGAGCTTGGCGTGACTTACTCAGGGTTTTACACAGGCTATGCCACCGGCCCCGCCGCTGATTACAGCCTTATGTATGATAATGAAAAACGCCCCGAGCTTATGGCTAAAGCAGGCTACACCACTCCTGTTCCCCATACGCATTTTGCAATTGCGGATACATCTGCAGGTCTTTCAAGAGCAGGAACATTCTGGAGAGCACTTGAAACAGCAACGCTTGCACTCAGTAATGTTTCAGTTGAATACAGCGCAAGAGCAAACGAACTCATAGTAAACGGAAGCGGAAGGGTAGTAGGTGTTGCCGCTGAGAAAGACGGCGGCACAAAATATTACAAAGCTTCAAAAGCAGTTCTTATATGCAGCGGCGGTTTCATAAACAACGATGAGATGGTTCAGCAGTTTATACCCCACGCAATGAACTGCTTCCGCGGCGGCAGCGGCAGAGACAGAGGCGATGGAATAAAAATGGGACAGGCAATAGGAGCCGATATAAAAAATATGGGAGCTGCCGAGGACTACGGTCCGACTTATATGAACCATCCTGCTCTTGTTAAATCAATAGCCGTTACTCCCACAGGAATAAGATTTGCGCCTGAGGATCTTGGAGGCTCAGTTTTCGGAAGACTTGTGGCAAGAACATATCCTTCAATCTACCTCATTTTTGACCAGAAAGTGCTGGATGAGATACCCCTTGCAGTTCAGGCGAACTTCTCTATGGAAACTGCCAATACTATAGTTGAACTTGCGGGAAAAATAGGTGTTCCGGCATCGATCCTTAGTGAAACCGTGAACCGCTACAACCTGTACGCAACTAACGGAACCGACGAACAATTCCAGAAGGATCCCACTACACTTCAGGTAATGGAAGCTCCTTTTTATGCCATGAGGCAGACAAGCCAGAGGGTTTTTACTCTGTCATGCGGAGGTCTCCGTGTGAATGCTAAAACTCAGGTTCTTAAAACCGACGGTTCGGTAATTCCCGGTCTTTATGCCGCAGGTTCATCCATTGCCCACATCAATGCCCAGTATTATCTCGCAGGAGGCGGAACCGCCGGAGCCTTTACCTTCGGACTTGTTGCAGGTAGGGAAATGTCAAACGAAAATTCATGGGAGTAACAGAGAATCCTGTCTCCGCAGGATAAAAGGGAGAGGAGAGATCCCGCAATATGCCTCAGGCTGCTTCCGCAGGCGGTCTGAGGCAAATATTAAAGCTTTTTTAAGCACGGCATCCACATCCTCCGTGGATGTCGTGTGATTTTCTCTATACCGTCTTCATCACCTCTGCCAGCCTGTCCGCGAATGCGTCTATATCCTTCTTCTCCGTTGCGAAGCTGGTCATCAGGCGCACTTCGTTCAGCTCCTCATTCCAGATATAAAAGCCGAATTCTTTTATTATCACATCAATTGCGCTGCGGGGTATCTGCGCAAATACTGCATTTACCTCCGGCTTTCTGCTGAGTGTTACACCGTTTATGGCTTCAAGCCTTTCACCCAGATATGCGGCCATTGCGTTTGCATGCCCGGCCGCCTTCAGCCACAGGTCATCCTCAAACATTCTTTTGAACTGTGCGGCTATATAGCGGGACTTGGAGAGAAGCTGCATAGATTGCTTACGGATGTATTTGAAATCGGCTGCGAGTTCCTTATTAAAGAACACGGCAGCCTCTCCGAACATCATTCCCGCCTTTGTTCCTCCAAGGCTGAGGAGATCCACCCCAAGATCGCCTGAGATTTCCTTTATTGTTTTGCCCATGGCACAGGCAGCGTTAGTTATCCTTGCTCCGTCCATGTGCAGATACATGCCGTTTTCGTGGGTTATGCGGGCTATTTCACTTATCTCATCAACAGTGTACAGACTGCCCGCTTCCGTTGCCTGAGATATGGAAACCATAACAGGCTGCACATTGTGCTCAAAGCCGACATTATGGGCAAATTTCGTGATGTATTTAGGGTTCAGCTTGCCGTTTTCCGCCGGAACGCTCAGAAGCTTGCATGATGTGAATCTTTCGGGAGCGCCGCATTCGTCCACATTTATGTGAGCAGTCTCCGGGCATATTACCCCCTGAAACGGTTTCAGAGCCGCTGCAATAAGTGCAACATTTGCACCTGTTCCTGTTAGCATGAAGTTAACTTCCGCATCCCCCAGATGTTCCCTGAGAACCTCTTTCGACTCCCCGGTTGTATGATCATAGCCGTAAGGTCGTGTAAAACCACTATTTTCTGCTGAAATTGCTTCCATTATCTCCGGCAGCACGCCTGCGCAGTTGTCACTGAAAAAACCTAGGTACATCTTCATAACTCCTTATTATATAAGTTTTATATTCAATGATTCAATATATCAGTCAACATCTCTTTAAATGGTCTCTCTCCTAATTTATTTGTATTTTGGCTCAGTTTTAACAATATCCTCTTGCATAAATAGTTAAATTGAATAAATATACTCCTATGCGCCGATAAGCGTTATTGATATATACAATGCACAGCCAAGGTGGGAGATGAAAACACATTTCAGTTCCGAGTTGACTGATTTTGGTATCCTTACAGATTCCGAAAGCATAGTTATGGTTACTGATAAACAGAAATGCTTTCTTTATGTAAACAAGGAGGCTGAAAAGTTTTTATCTGTTTACGGCAATGAATTCTGCGGCAGATTCTCCTCTGAAATATCCAGCTCACTCTCACCCTTATACGTATCCACAAGAAGCATAACTCTTTCTGATCAGGAGAACAATAGGCGAACTTTCCGTTTTACCCGGATACCCATGAACAACGGCGGGGAAAAGTTTCTCTGTATCGGCACTGATATTACCGAAAACACTGCCGAAGAAGAGGGCTCGGAGGAGCTTCCTGATATACTGGAGACCGTTACCGAACACCTGCCCTCCGGCGTTGTTATACTGGACAGCAGTCTGAAAATGAAATTTGCCAACTCCGCCGCAATATCCATGATGATGCTGGGTGAACGCGCCAACTGGTTTAATAAAAATATAAAGGATTTTTTCGCAGGGAAGCTTGAGGGTGATACCTGTATTCTGCATGATTACAAATGTCCTTTTGACGGTCTGGTAAAAACCGGAAAAGCTTTTTACGATGAACTTTTCTGCTCCACAAGAAACGGCGGAAACGGCTTTGTCAAGGTCAGCGCCTCCCCAAGCAGGGATGCTTCCGGAAAATTCAGCGGCATAGTCTGCACTCTGGAAGACTGCACCGAAATAACGAAAACCAGAAAGCTGCTGGAAAAGAGTGAAAACAAATACAGACTTCTTACTGAGTTTTCCCCGATGGGCATTGTTGTCCAGGAGAAAATGCTCATCACCTACATAAATCCCGCCGGGGCGGAGCTTCTGGGGTACGAAAACCCTGAGGACGCTTTCGGTGAGCGTATTATGGATTTTATCCCCGAACAGGATAAGGTATCGGTGGAAGATTTTATCGAAGATATGCTCACAACCAGAAAGCCTTCCGTTGGTTTTGAAAGAACCCTGATAAACAAGCGCGGAAGGGAAATGACCGTCAAGATGTCCAGTCAGCCGTATGAAAGCAGAAACGGCATGGCAGTTCTGAACGTTTTCAGGGACATTACCGATGAGAAAAGACGCAGCGAAGAGATAATGAAGCTTTCTCTCGTTGTGGAGCAAAGCCCGGTTTCCGTAATAATTACCGACTCATCAGGCCATGTGGAATATGTTAACCCTGCTTTCTGCGAGATTTCCGGTTACAGCGCACCGGAGATATTCGGGAAAAACGTGAACCTGCTCAAATCAGGAGTGCACCCGCAGGAGTACTATGAAAATCTGTGGGAGACAATACGCGGAGGGCAGACCTGGAACGGGGAGCTTTGCAGCCGCGGTAAATACGGTGATATTTTCTGGGAGCTTTCGACAATAACCCCTGTGAAATGCAGCGAAGGAAGGCTGCTTTTCTATGTGGCGGTGAAGGAAAACATCACGGATAAAAAACTCCGTGAGGAAAAAATACGGCATATGGCCATGCACGACATACTCACCGGACTCCCCAACAGATTCCTGATGAGGGACAGGCTGGAAACCGTTCTGGAAAGGGTGCAAAGATACGGTGAAATGGCCGCTGTTCTGTTTATTGATCTGGACGGCTTCAAAAACGTTAATGATACTTACGGGCACAAAGCCGGTGATGATGTGCTGAAAGAGACTGCAAGACGCATTCTCACCAGCATCAGAACGGCTGACACTGCCTGCCGCATAGGCGGGGATGAGTTCCTGGTTATTTTAAGCCGGATAGAAAACAGGGAAAAAGCCGGAGCGGTGTCCAGAAGGATTATAGAGATGGTTTCCCGCCCCTACGGCGCCTGCGGTGACAGGCAGATATTAGGGGCGAGCATAGGCATAAGCATTATTCCCGATGACGGGGTAAATATAGATGAACTGGTGAGCAAGGCAGATACCGCCATGTACGAAGTGAAAAACGGCGGGAAAAACGGCTTTGCTTATTTCTTTGATTTTCCCAAATAGTGCTCAAGCTCATATATGAGTGATTTGAGAACTCTTTCCGCTGCGCTTAAGTCCTCTTCCCTGAACTTGGGGGCAACAGCCTCCACATTTTCTCTCATTGCTTCATAAACTTCGCTGTAAAGCTCCTCGCCCTTCTGGGTGATTTTGAGAAACTGCGAACGTTTGTGGCCGGGGTTTTTGCTGTATTCTGCGTATCCTTCGTCAACTATGTCGTTGGCGAGCCTCTGTATATACTGTCTGGAAACAGAGCGCATTTTCGCTATCTGCGGCACTGTCTGCGGACCGTAAAGCTTAAGAATCCTGAGAAGAGCCCATATTCTTTTGCCTGTTTCACTGACTGCGCCTATTTTTTTGCCCGCTTCCTGAATTATTCCGAATGCTCTTGCCGCTTCTACCACAAAATCAAGGATAATCTCGGTTTTTTTGTCATTTGTCATGTTGTTTGAAATCATTCATGCCTCCGCTTGGTTAAGAAAATATAATAATCAGAATTTGTAAAATAACAACAGAAATTGACAATCCGATTGCCAGTTTCGGCGTATATCCGGCAGAAATTACTCAAAATAGTGTCACATTTATATACAGTAAAATTTTGAAAGGGAATTTATCTGTTCAGAATAGTGTTACATTTATATACAGTATGAATTATGGTAGATAATTAGTCTTAATTATTAATCAGTTAAATAATCTAAACAATTTGTTTCCGGAACAAAAATAATCCTTGAATTTCTTAGCTTTTGTTAATATTTTATTGACATAAAAAAGGACAAAACTAGTGTTCTTATAGGATATGACAGACACAAATCATGTATTCTGATTTACGGAGGTTATTCATGTCTCTTTCGTTAAGACTTAAGTTCAGCGTTGTTACCACGCTGTCGGTTCTGATTGCTGTATTTTCAGTAATGTTTTTGGCAGTTTATGAAATGGGGCAAATGGGAAGGAGCTTTGTTGAAAACACAAGAAGCGATCTTGAAGCTGCCAAGCGTGATGAGCTTAAAATCTACATTGAAATGGCGGTTTCATCCATAGATGATATTTACCGCAGTTCTGCGGCTGATGATGTGCAGGCACAGAATGCTGCTAAGGAAATAATAAAAAAGTTCAGTTTTGATAACGGGAACTATGTATTTGTCACGGATTTCGATTCCAATGTGCTGGTTCACAGAGGAAACCCTGAATTGGAAGGGAGAAATCTGGGAGATCTGAAAAGCGGTGACGGTAAATATATTTTCCGTGAGATGAGCCGTATTGCCAGAGACGAGAAGCAGGGTTATGTGCTTTATCAGTGGAACAACCCCGAAACAGGCAGACAGGGTGACAAGCTCAGCTATGTCGTCGGTCTGGAGAAATGGGGCTGGGTCGTGGGCACAGGTTTTTTTATAGATGATATAAACGAGGAGATAGCGCGGATAGAGCAGTCTGCTGCTGAACAGAAGGCCCTGATGGTGAAAATCATGGCAGCGGCCGTGGCGGTTCTGCTGGCTGTAATGATTACGGTGACTTTCCTTGTGGTTCGGGTTCTTACAAAAAGCCTCGGACAGACGGCAGACATGCTTAAGGATATTTCAGAAGGCGAAGGTGACCTGACAGTTGCGATCAAAGTCAGCCAGAAGGATGAAGTCGGTCAGGTTGCGGAAAACTTCAACAGATTCATAGACAAGCTCAAAGATCTCATAATAACCATAAAGCAGAGCTCCGTGAGTGTGGCTTCCGCAAGCTCACAGCTTGCCTCAGCCTCAGAGGAGATGGCCTCCACATTTCAGGGACAGTCCTCTCAGGTTTCGAGCGTGGCCGCAGCTACGGAAGAGCTTACATCATCCTCCAGCGAGGTTCTGGAAGCGCTCCGTGAAGGGAGCGAGCGCTCACGTGAGGCGGTAAAATACACAGGCGAAGGGCGGAAGAGCCTCAACAAGGCCACAAATGAGATAAACGCAATCAGAGACAAGGTGGACAGGCTCAGCGCGGCTATAGGCAGACTTTCAGGTTCATCAGATGAGATAGGCAATATTGTGGGTGTGATAGACGATATAGCCGACCAGACTAACCTGCTTGCGCTTAACGCAGCAATAGAAGCAGCCAGAGCGGGAGACGCAGGAAGAGGCTTTGCCGTGGTGGCGGATGAGGTACGCAAGCTGGCGGAACGGACACAGAACGCCACAAGCGAAATCAGCAAGATAATTGGCGGCCTTGTCAGGGAGACAGGCGAGGCCGAAAAGGACATGAGAGAAGCCAGAAAACAGGTTGAAGAGGGCGTGAAAGTTATAGGCGAAACAGGCGCTGTTTTCGGGCAGATAGTGACAACAATGGAAACTGCGGAGCAGGTGAACAGCATAATAAGTAACGCTGTTCAGGAGCAGACCGCTACGATAATAAGCATAAACGACAACACTCAGGCGCTCAGTTCCGGTCTGGAGGAGAGTTCAGTCGCAATGCAGGAGATAACCCACACCATAGCGGATCTCCAGAGGCAGGCGGATGAAATGAGCCAGCTTGTTTCGAGGTTCAGAACAGAATAATTGCAAAGAAAGCCAGCAGCGTATAGAATAAAAGCCGCCGTATCATTTCCATGGTGCGGCGGTTTTTTAATTTAATTTTTCGGAGGCGTTTCATAGAAGTATTCGGTCATCTTGAGGGTTTGCGCCCTCAGCAGATTAAGCGTCTGGAAAAGCTTTACAGCAGAAAATCATCATCCTTTTCAGCAGTGTCCCCTGAGTTTGCCAGAACCCTCTGTGAACTCACTGCGGAAACAGGCAGACAGACTGCGGTTCTCTTTGACAGGGCAAACACAGTGCAGTATGTGATCATCGGCGGTTCATCGGAGATCGTGATCCCTGTCCTCAGCAGATACAGGATAACGCCGGGAGGGCTGCGCGGCTTAAGGCTTGTGCATACCCACACAGGCGGCGAGGAACTCACCGACGACGACCTTACCGACCTTGCTCTTCTCCGTCTGGATTCCGTGACGGTTCTCCACGGAGACAGCAGAGGCATCCCCATGCGGATGCAGACGGCTCATCTTCTTCCGCCGGACAGCCCGCATATGTTCGGCTTCCTTGAGGACACAGATCCCCACAGGCAGGACACTGATTATCTGGATTTCATCTCTGCTCTGGAAAAAGAGATAGAGGATAAAACCAAGGCTCTGTTCAGGGTAAAAAACGCCCATTCTGCGATACTTGTGGGCTCTTACCGCAAAAAGCAGGATGCCGGGGAGCACATGGCGGAGCTTCAGGAGCTCACCGAAAGTGCCGGAATGGATGTTCTGGATATTCATACGCAGATTAAACCGCAGATCCATCCGAAATACGTTATGGGGCCGGGAAGGCTGAAAGAGGTGGTGATCCGTGCTCTCCAGACCGGGGCAGACTTTATAGTTTTTGATAACAGCCTTTCACCCGCACAGTCCAGAGCCGTTTCAGAATTTACTGAGCTTAAGGTGCTTGACCGCACACAGCTCATCCTTGATATATTCGCACGCAGGGCAAAATCTAACGAAGGCAAGATACGTGTGGAGCTTGCACAGCTTAAATACATACTTCCCCGTCTCTCCGGCAGGGATGATGCTCTCTCAAGGCTTACAGGCGGAATAGGGGGCAGAGGCCCCGGAGAAACCAAACTGGAGATAGACAAAAGGCGCATTAACGACCGGATTGCATTCCTTTCCAAGAAGCTGGAGAAGATAGAACAGAACAGAACAGTGCAGAGGAGCAGGAGAAACAGGGGCGGGCTGCCCATAGTTTCGATTGTCGGCTACACTAATGCCGGGAAATCCACCCTGCTTAACAACCTCACCCAAAGCGAGGTTTATTCTGATGACCTCATGTTTGCCACTCTGGACACAAGCTCCAAGCGCATACGCTTTCCGGAGGAGCGTGATGTTATCATAACAGATACGGTGGGTTTCATACGTGACCTGCCTGAGAATCTCAAAGGCGCTTTCAAATCGACCCTTGAGGAACTGAACGAGGCGGATTTGCTGGTTCATGTGGTTGATATATCAAACCATGGCTTTCTGAACCACATCCGCTCTGTGGAGACAGTTCTGGCGGAACTGGGACTCACTGACAAGAAGATTATAACGGTGCTGAACAAGACCGACCTGCTCCCGCCGGAGGAGGCGGATTTTGTGCTGAACAATGTTCTGCCGGATACAATGTTTGCGGATGCAAGGCTGCACAGCCTGATGGAAATAAAAAACTCCAAGCCTGATGCGGTGTATATTTCCGCTCTGGACAGGAAAACCTTCCGGCTGCTCCTTGAGCGCATCCGCTTTGCCCTCTTCATAGAAGGCAAGGGGCGGGACATACCAGTGGAGAGCTATTTTGATGATGACCCCGAAAGAGATAATTGAACACAGGGCGAGGCTTTACACCGAAAAAAACGGCGGCGGAGTATATGACCTATATGCGGAAAGCAGCGAACTGAGACGCTTTTTCCCTGATGAACAGTCCTTCTGCACCCGCTTTGCGGAGATAGTGGCGGCAAGCTCCCATGCGGGGCTGAACATTGTGAAGGAGACTGTACAGGGGAAATGCGCCGAGGTCACTTTTATAGAATACATTGCCGTGGATGATAAGGTTACCAGCTTTTTCAGCAGGAGCAGGTTTGTTTTTGAAGGCGGCAGGTGGCGTATTCTCCGCGAGGAAAGAGAGATGAGTGTGAAATAAAAGGCCCTCCTTGCGGAAGGCCTTTTCTGCTCCTGTTTCCGGAACTATATCCTGAACATTCTTACTGCGTTATGCAGGTCATCAGCCAGTCTGCTGAGCTTGGCCGTTGCGCTGCTTATTTCCATGAGTTCGTTTGTGTTGCTTTCAGATATTTTTCTTATTCTGGCAACAGTTTTGGCTATTTCATCCGTGGTTGCGGACTGCTGTTCCGCAGCAGTTGCGATCTGGGTTGCCATGTCCGATGTGGTGTTGGTGTTTTCGATGATTTCACCTATGGACATTTCCGCCCTGTTTGCCTGTTCAGTACCTGCCTGAGCGTGTTTAACGCCGCCCTCGACCTTACTTACCGCATCTTTAGCTGAGCCCTGAAGCCCGCCGATCATGGATGTTATCTCCTGAGTCGCTCTCTGAGTGCGCTCAGCAAGCTTGCGAACCTCATCCGCCACCACGGCGAAGCCGCGTCCGTGTTCTCCGGCTCTTGCCGCTTCTATGGCGGCGTTGAGTGCCAGAAGGTTTGTCTGGTCTGCTATGTCATTGATTACATTTACAATTTCGCTTATTTTGCCTGATGATTCACCTACAGATTCAATGACAACTGCGGATTCCTTTATAAAATCGGCTATCTCCGCCACTTTCTGCACTGTACCCATTACTGAGTCTTTGCTGTATTCGGCGCTTTTCAGCGTGTTGCCCGCCTGTTCCGCAGTGCTTGATGCGTTTTCGGCTATCTGCTGGATGGTCTGGTTCATCTCTTCAATGGCGGCGGCGAGCTCATTTGTGTCCCCCGTCTGGTTTCCGAGGCCATCGGAGATACCGGTGACGGCATGTGCGAGCTCTGAGCTTGAATCGGTCATGGTGGAGGCCAGATCATCCACCTGACGTATGATGTCCTGAATCCTCTGAATAAATCTGTTGAAAAGTCCGGCCACTGTGCCCAGTTCATCAGTGCGGGATTCATCCAGACGCTTGGAGAGATCCGCCTCTCCTTCTGCTATATCCTTAAGCCTTGTTATCAGCGTGTCTATGGGGCTCAGGAGTTTCTTGGTGAAGAAGAGGATAACAAGAACAGAGAGACCGGTGATAAAAAAGCCTGTGAAAACCTGTTTAAGGAGCTTTGAATGGAGATCTCCGAAAACATCCTCATTTGCTATGGCGGTGAATACATACCAGCCGAGTGAGGGAACTGCCGAACCGGAGAGGAGATAGTCCTGCCCGTCAGTGCGGAAAGATACAGTGCCCTCCCTGCTGTTTACAATGTTTTCTATGTTTCTGAGACCGGGGTCAAGGTCGGTTATTTTTTTCTTCAGCACATAGTCCTTGTTTTTGTGAACAAGTATTACTCCGTCCCTGTTGGTGATGAAAGTGAATCCGTTTTTGCCCGTGTTTCTGGAAAGTACGGAGCCGACTATGTCCGTCATGGTGACGTCAGATGCGAGCACGCCAGCAAACCTTCCGCCGGGGTGAACAGGCTTCATGAATGATATGATAAGTCTCCCGTCCTCAGCATCCGCATAGGGTTCAGTTGCGGAGACGGTGCTGCTGTTTTTTGCTCCCTGATACCATGGTCTCTTCCTTGGGTCATAATCTGCGGGGAGATTGATATGGGCGGAAGGCAGAAATTCGCCCGTGGCCTCAACACCCACATACATCAGGTCAAACGAATGTGAGTCGGAGACCAGCTTGAGGTCTTTTGTGAGAGTGTCAATGTCGCTGAGAGCGTACTCGCCCTTTTTACCGAGGTCTTCCGCGAAAACATCCAGCGCCTTCATCTTCGACTTTGACCATGCGTCCACATAAAGTGCTATTTCGTCTGATACTGCCTTCTGTGAACCGTTTATTATTCCTCTGGAGAGATCCTTTTTATCTCCGTAGGACTGTATGTTCAGGATGGCCGAACTGATAAGGAATACAGTCAGCGTGATAATAAACAGCTTAAGTTTGAGACTCATTGCTCCTCCTTGTGTTCTGCTGGTTTAAAGCTTGCAGACTTTCTAAATATGTATTTTGACAAGCAAGTGCAATGCCTTTTTTGCATTTGAAATGAAATTTGACATAAAATTAATGATAACTTAATGAAGTAAAAGAGAATTGTTTATTATGTAAATCTATAGTAAAACATATCAATAGACTTGTTTTATCTTAAATAATCGCTATAAAGCACTATCCTTTTACATTTATGAATGGTTTAGCCCTGTTTAACGTGTGTATAACAACCCCTTCCTGGAGTTCCATTACCCTGTTTATATCCTTATATGCCTGCGGTGCTTCCTCCAGACGTGCCTTGTCTGTGAATGCGGTTATTCCTTTCATGTCGCTGACGAAGCGGTCAAGAGAAAGGCACTTTGCTGCCTCTTTTCTGCCCAGTGTTCTGCCTGCTCCGTGGGAGGCGGAGGAAAGGAAACGTTCGTTGCCGAGCCCCTCCGTGATGAAAACTCCGTCGCGCATGTTGGCGGGAATAACTCCGTATCGGCCTTTATCGGCCTGAGTTGCGCCCTTGCGGTGGAGAACGCCGTCCCTGCGCACTTCCGCATGGTTGTGGTTTTCGTTTATGAAAAGCTTTACATTTTTTTTGCCTATGCCGAGGATTTTTTTCACAGTTTCAAGCATGGCAAGCCTGTTTGCGAGGGCATATTCCAGCATGAAGCGCATATCCGCCAGATAAGCCCTGCCTGTGTCCCGCGTGAGATCCAGAAACCCTTCGGGGAGGCTTTTATCCTCCGTTTTTGACAGCCTCATGTAATAACCGCCTACAGAGTGACCGGGGTTGCGGGAGCCGCTGTGGAGAGTTACCGTGAGCATTCCGTCCCTGTCCTCCCCTATCTCTATGAAGTGGTTGCCGCTCCCCAGAGTGCCTAACTGGTGAAAGAGTTTTTCGTTCACCTGTTTGTCCAGATCCCTGTTTGATGAGGCGGAGCGGAATTTTTCATATTCCTCCGGGTGCTTATGAGCGTCAAATCCGCTGGGTATTTTTGATGTTATTTCACGGAATATTTTTTCAGCGGAGGGTTTTATCTCCTGTGCGGGTATGTCGGTCAGTATGCAGCACATTCCGCAGCCTATGTCATACCCGACGGCGGAAGGGGAGATTATCCCTTTGTCCAGAAGCGCAACCCCGCCTATAGGCAGGTGGTAGCCCTGATGAACATCCGGCATCACAGCCAGCTTACGCACGAAAGAGTAGTCTAAAAAGTTAAGAATCTGCTTCATTGCCCCGCCGTCTATCTCTTCCGCCGGGATAAGGAGCTCCAGTCTGTTATCTTGCTTCATACGGGTCATGGATGTATTATGTTAAAAATGATGCCCGTTGCAACGGGTTTTAACGCGGAGGGGAATATGAAGGTCGGGTTCATAGGAATGGGCAACCTCGGAAAAGCCATGGCGGGCAGGCTGATAGAGCAGGGATTTGAGCTTGTGGTCTGGAACAGGACTCTCGGAAAATGCGAGGGGCTTAAGGCTGAGATTGCCGAATCTCCCGCTGCCGTGGTTTCCGCTGCGGATGTGATTGTGCTTAATCTGTTTGACACGGCGGCTGTTCTGGACGTACTCTGGATGGAGAACGGAATACTTTCCGCTGATATTGAAGGCAAACTTATAATAGATACGACAACAAACCATTTCGGCGATGTTTTCCAGCTTTATGATGAGGTGGAATCCATGGGCGGAATGTACCTTGAGGCTCCAGTTCTGGGGAGCACTGTCCCTGCCTCGAAGGGACTTCTGGTGGTGCTTGCTTCCGGTTCCGCCTTAGCTCTTGAAAAAGCGCGCCCTGTGCTTGATGCCATAGGCAGGAAGACCTGCTGGCTTGAGAAGGAGGGGGCAGCCTCAAAGGTCAAGGTAATAAATAACATGCTTCTCGGTGTTTTCTGCGCCTCCATAGCCGAAGCAGCGGCTCTGGGAGAAAAGGCAGGGATAAACAAGGCGGAGCTTCTGGAAATTCTCGCTGAGGGTGCGGGAAAATCCCTTGTGATGGATGCTAAAAAAGACAAAATAATAAAAGGTGACTTCTCAGCCCAGTTCAGCGGAGCCTGCATATTCAAGGATATGGGGTATCTTCAGGCTCTGGCGCATGAACTGCAGACTCCTTTATACACAGGCTCCCTTGTTAAGGAGCTTTTCGGTGAGATGTTCCGCAAGGGGATAGCCGATGAGGATTTTTCCGCTGTGTATAAAGTTTTCAGCGGAGAGTGAGAGATTTTACCTAATTTAATTTGAAGCAGCGGTGTACAATGGAAATAACGAATATTCAGACAGCAGAAGGCGCTTACAGAAGGAAGATGATGGACTCGTATGTGATTTCACGCCTTGACTTAATAATGGGCTTATCCCGCGTTGTGGACTTGGTTAACCCGTTAATAAACGGGCATCATCAGCGTGTGGCTTATATAGCGGGGGTTCTCGCCCGTGAGTGCGGCCTGTCTGAATATGAGGTTCAGGATATAGTGGCTGCTTCTGCTCTGCATGACATAGGCGTTGTTGCCGAAAAGGAGTTCAGGGAGCTCGCAAACCCTGAATTTACAGGGCATGAGTACGGCCACGGCTATATCGGCCATCTATTGTTTAAAGACACGGATAAGTTTGGCAGCATAGCTCAGATGATCCGCTACCATCATGAAAAATGGAACCACGGCAAGGCCGCCCGTGACTTGGGCTCCGCACTGCCGGAGGGTGCATTCATAATTCATCTGGCTGACAGGGTGGACATACTCACCGACAGGAATAAAAGCGCCCTTGAGCAGAAGGCGGCTGTCCTTGATAAAATCTCCTCCATGAAAGGGCGGTGGTTCAAGCCTTCGCATGTGGATGCCTTCATGCATCTGGCAGAAAAGGAATCCTTCTGGTTTAACCTTGAGGAGCCGGACAAATACAGGCTTCTCAAGAGAGACTACCATTTCAATACACTCATTCTCAAACCAGCGGAGATACTGGAAATCTCCAAACTGATAAGCCGTATAATAGATTTCAGGTGCAGCTTCACATCCACTCATTCCGCCGGAGTTGCCAGAACAGCCTCTCTCCTTGCTGAAATATTCGGTATGGGCTCAGAGGAAGTGCAAAATATGGAAGTGGCTGGCTATCTGCATGATCTTGGCAAGCTTGCTGTTCTGCCTGACGTGCTGTACAAAAACGGCTCTCTGAACATCAGCGAGCAGAGGATGATCAAAAAGCATACCTACTACACCTACTTTGCCCTCAACTGCTTTGAGATATTTGACAATATCAAAGAGTGGGCTTCCTTCCACCATGAAACTCTGGACGGAAACGGCTATCCCTTCCATGTTAAAGGGGACAGGCTTGATCTGGGCTGCCGGATAATGGCTGTCGCGGATATTTTTACCGCCCTCACGGAGGACAGGCCGTACAGAGCGGGAATGGATAAGGAAGGGGTGATTTCGGTTCTGGATGAACTTGTTTCAAAAAACAAGATAGATGCCCGCGTGGTTGCCGCGCTTAAGGATAACTACACAGCGGTTAACTCCGAAAGGGAGAAGGCGCAGGCTGCCGCTGCCGTGTCTTTCAGCGAGTTTATCAGCAGTGTGAAAGGCAGAGGGATTGAGCTCTTTCTGGAAGAATAAAAACTCTGTCAGTTTCCGCTGAACTCAACTGAGAAGAGCGGCTTGTCATCCGGAAATTTTTCAAGCACTTTTTCGCCGTATTCATTCATGATCTCAGCAAGGGCTCTGTCCGCCCACTGGTTTTCGGGTATTTTATGTGTTGCCACATAAATATCACGGCAGACAGTGGTGAAATAATCCAGACGGTTGCTGGTCCAGCACTCGATTCCCAGAATGTCAATTCCGCAAACCTTTGCATTATCAAGAAGTTTTCTTATATTATCCGCATCGAAGAACGGAGTCTCAGGCTCATGGTCCGTAAAACGGAAATGAATACCCTCAAGCAGTTCATTATGCAGTTCGGTGGTCATTTTTTTAAAAGTCATTGCTGTCAAACCTGAAATATTAATAGAATGATGTTCTGATTTATAATGAGACTATACAGGTAAAAAAGAGACCTGTCAAGCATTTGTTAAGCATTTCCGCTCTGAACAGATGCACTCCGCTTTTCTGCGCGCCTTTCAGATGTTTATTCTATAAAATATATTAAACTTCGGGTTAAACACAGCATCGGATGAATAAACCTGCTGCTCCTCTCCGCAATGCTGTTATTTGATTAGCTGCCTTATCTTTTCTGATTTTTTTTGTATTCAGCCTGCACATTCATAACCATAAGTCACTACAGGGTTTTATGCTGTTTCGCATTTTGGCTCGGTGTTCTGGTAAGTCACATTTGTTAATAAGCTGAAAATAAATGTTGATCGTTGATAAATAGAATGGTATCCAATCTGTGTTATCAGTATTTCTTATAAGCGTGTTTACTCTTTTTGATAGGTTTTCGCTTATTGATAACAAATGCTGATGCAGTGTTGCCGAAAACTCCGTTAGGGTTTAAAATCTGTCTTATTAATATAATAATGAGGCAGAATTTATGGAACTGAACAGAGAACAGGCCTACATGCTTCTGAGCGAGTACACCAAGTCGGATTCGCTTTTGAAGCATGCTTTGTCGGTGGAGCAGGCCATGAGGGCTTATGCCCGCAAATCCGGCGCTGATGAAGAAAAATGGGGCATTACGGGGCTGATTCATGATTTTGATTATGAACTGTTCCCCTCACTTGAGGAACACCCGTATAAAGGCTGTGCCATTCTCAGGGAAAAAGGCTGGCCTGAGGACATCATCAGAGCTGTGATGAGCCATGGGGAACACACGGGGATAACCCGCGAAACACCGATGGAGAAAACGCTTTTTGCAGTGGACGAGCTCTGCGGCTTTCTCCTTGCCTGTGCTTATGTCCGCCCTGACAGAAAGATTGCTAATGTAGAAATAAAGAGTGTTAAGAAAAAGCTGAAAGACAAAAGCTTCGCAAGGGCAGTGAACAGGGAAGATATTGCCAAAGGTATGGAGGAGCTTGGGATTGATGCCGATGAGCACATAGGCTTTGTCATCGGGGCGCTTTCAGAGATTTCAGACGAACTTGGACTTTAATAGATTATAATTATATATGGCTACACCTCTGGAGGGGCGGCGCAGGGTAGTTATCGGACCCGGTGACCGCCCTTTCCGCGTCTTTGGTTTCGGCAAATATTTTTCTGAAACGGGCAAGCCGGTTCGATTTTTCCATCTGCGCCTTCCATGAGCCGTACTGGATTCCGTAACCTGCAAGCTTTTCAAGCATCTGTACAGTTTTCGGTGATACTGTCACGGGGGGCAGGTGGCCGAACGGAGTACCCGCCAGAGGCATGAACGTGTGGCTGTGTACCTTAGCACCCATCGAGCAGAGCTCAGTCATAAAGCGTATGCTCTCCTCCTCATCCTCCTCTGTTTCACCGGGCAGGCCGAACATGAAATCCACATTGGCGGCGAAGCCTTTTTTCAGTATGATCCCCACCGCTTTTCTCACATCATCCACAGTGTGGTTGCGTCCTATATGGCGCATCAGTCTGTCGCTTCCGGTCTGCGCGCCTATAACTATGTTGTCGTTTGAGGCGTAGGCGGCAAGGAGCTCCATGGATTCATCAGTTACTGAGGTGGGGAAGACCTCGGAGGGGAAGGAACCGAAATGCACATTGCTTGTTCCGGCGCATTTTCTTATATCTTTCAGGAATTTCTCAATGAACGGCACATCCGGTCTGCCCACGTCATTACTGCCGTATGAGAGGCAGTCCGGCGTGATGAACCGCAGATCCTTCACACCGAGGGAGACGAGCCTTTCAGAATAGTCCAGCACCTTCTCAGGTGATCTGTGACGATAGTGCGCACCCTGAATATAGCTGGTCTGGCAGTATCTGCATGCCACGGGGCAGCCTCTGGTTATCTCTATGTAGCTGAACTTGGTCAGCCTGACGGGGAAGGGGGGATAGTCATCAAGGTGCACAGCTTCCGCGCGCCCTTTTGATATGAGTTTTCCGTTCTCCAGTCTGCAAACGCCTTTTATCCCGCATGGGTCGCTTCCGTTTATGAGTGCTTTTATCATGGCGGGGAATGCGTACTCTCCTTCGCCTTTGACTACAAAGTCAAATCCGCATCCCAGCGTTTCCTCCGCTGAGCCGCTGGGGTGTGCGCCGCCCGCTATGTAAACCGGGGGGAGCGGAAGAGCATCCAGATTTTTCTTAAGAAACAGAAGCTCCTTCACAGTGTCCAGAAAGTGGAGCGTGGTGAATGAAAAGCATATGACAGGCAGAAGCCCTTCGCCTGATGCCTGCGCTGCGCTGCGAAGCAGATCCTCACTGTTCCACATGACAGACGGCTCAAGCTCCGCTGTTTCGGGGCAGACCTGTAATGCTCCGGTCAGTGCGGCTATGCTGTTTTTATTAAACTTGTGGGAAAGGATGAAAATCTTAATTTTTCTCATAAATGTGCACGGATAAGAAAAATAGCTTTTTCTCCGTCCGTTGGCAAAAGAAAAATGCGCAGGTGATCTTTGCCGCCTGTTAGGTTATAATTTAAAATCTCAGAAAGGAGAATGAATTGAACTCAGAACACAGAAAATACACTCTTTTTGCAGTAATGTCAGGCTACTTCCTCACGGGGTTTATGGGGAGCGCAATGGTGGTTGCCGTTCCCGTTATAGCGCTTAATCTTCAGATGAGCGTCACAATGACCGGCTGGGTGATCTCCGGCTTCGTGCTGGCAAGTGCGATACTCCTCATGCCTGCGGGCAGATTTGCTGATTACAAGGGCTATCCGGTGGTTTTTAAGGCGGGTATGGCCTCATTTGCGGTTACAACTATGGCCTGCGGGTTTGCGCCGACGGGTGAGCTTCTTATTGTTTTCCGGTTTCTTCAGGGTGCGGCTTCCGCACTGATATACTGCAGCGGCATGGCGCTTGTTTCCTGTGTTTATCCGCCGGAGGAGCGCGGACGCGCCATAGGCTGGGTTACTTTTACTGTTTATACCGGGCTTTCCATAGGCCCTGTCATAGGCGGTTTTCTCAACGAGTTTTACGGCTGGCGGAGCATCCTGCACCTGACATGGGTTATGGCGGCTCTTGTCTCTCTCTATTCATTCACGGTGCTTAAGCCTGTGAGGGGGCGTGAGGGGAAAGTGAGCGACTATACAGGAATGGCTCTGTTCATGCTGATGGTGCTTCTGATATTCGGCGGGCTTTCCGTGCCGGATGCGAGGGGATATTCCGCCTTCGGCCTTGGGCTTATTGTTATGATTGTGATGACTTACTATGAATACAGACAGAAGGATCCGCTTATCAACGTCCGCCTGTTCTTCGGCAACCGCACCTTCGGCTTTGCCAACAGTGCGTCCATGCTGAACTACTGCGCCACTTCCGGAGTGCTGTTTCTGGTCAGCATGGAGCTGCAGCTTAACTACGGCCTCACTTCGGAAAAAGCCGGAATGGTTATGCTGGCTCAGCCTCTGGCCATGGCGGCTGTTACCCCTTTTGCAGGGAGAATGTCAGACAGGTCAAACCCGAAGACCCTTGCCTTCGGCGGAATGCTGATTATCGCTTTTGTACTAGGTGCTATGGCTTTTATGACGGGCAGGGCGGAGCTTTATCAGATTGCGCTTATGCTGTTTATTCTGGGTGTGGGGCTCGGAATATTCTCCACGCCGAACAACACCGTGATCATGAACTCGGTGGAGAAGAAGGACTACGGCTTTGCCGCATCCACCCTTTCCACTATGCGCCTCATGGGGCAGACATTCAGCATAGCGGCATCTGTCATACTGCTTAATATGTTTGCCGGCTCCGCCAAGCTTGAAACCATGAGCGAGGAGGGGCTTATCACTGCTCTGAGGGCATCGTTCGTGCTGTTTGCGCTGATATGCGCCGCGGGTGCTGTTATGTCCCTGGCGGGAAGAAACACTTCTAAATAGCCGGAGGTTTTTAAGGATGCTGAGATTTTTCAAAACACCTGAAAAAAGGCTGGGTGCTGCGCCCGGAACCCTGCATGAGGAAACGGCAGATTACGGTTTTTCCGCCGCATGCACCAGCTACAGTGAGGATGTAATAGAGCATGCCTCCTGTGACACTGCGGAGGCATGTATAGCTGCCATAAGCAGGGAGGACACCATAAACTGGCTGAACGTTACAGGGCATGCCACCCATGATGTTCTGCGGGAGCTGGGAAGGAAACTGGATGTGCATGACCTTGTTCTGGAGGATATTCAGAACGGATCTCAGCCCCTTAAGTTCGAGGAATATGACAATTTCGTGTTTATAATCGTTAAGTCTCTGGTTTATAACCACAATAAAGAGAGCTTCACCATTGCGGATACGAAGATAATTGTGGGCGAAAACTATATAATCACATTCAGCGCTGAGCCCGTGCCCATGTATCTCAAGCTTTTTAAGAGGCTTTCGCAGAAGAATACCAAACTGCGCAAAATGGGGCTGCCTTACTTCCTTTTTGCGCTGCTGGATGCCCTGAGTGACGGAAGCTATGAAACCCTCAACCGTATAATAGACACTGTGGAGGAGATGGAAGAGGTTGTTCAGGAAAACTTTCAGGAGTTTGATATAGCAGAGATTTACCGCATAAAGCAGCTTATGGGACACGCCAAACGCTCTCTCTGGCGGTATATGGAGATAATAAACAGCATAAAGGTAAGCGACTATCTGGATATTCCGGATGAGGTGATGCCTTACTACAAGGATCTGGAGGATCACTACAAGCACATGCGGGACATAGTGGAATCGGTGCATTCCGCTGCCACGGATATGTTCAATCTCTATGTTTCCCTTAACGGGCAGCAGATGAATGAGGTCATTAAAGTGCTTACGGTATTTTCCGCTATATTCATTCCTCTGACCTTCATTGCAGGGGTCTACGGCATGAACTTTCAGTACATGCCGGAGCTTGCCAAGCCGTGGGGCTACCCGGCTGTGCTTGGGCTTATGGCCTGTGTTGTCTGCGCCATGGTGATATATGTCCGGCGTAAACGGTGGTTTTAGGCCTGCTCTTTCAGCTTGGTGAGGTAAAGGCGGATGATAGCCTGCTCTATCCTCCCTTTTCTGCGTGAAGGTACGGGAACACGGACAAGGAGGTTCACTGTTTCCCTGTCAGGAAATTCTATGGAGACTCTAGGTTCAACGGAGGGAACCTCAAGACCTGCCCGTGTGCTCACTTCCGTCATGTATTTCACTGCACTTCCGAGGTATTCTGTGCATACCTCGTTGGCAGCATCCAGAATTATCTTCTCGGTTTTTTCCAGATCATCCTCTCTTTTCAGGGGAATGCTGAAAATATGGAGCATGAATTCATCCAGATAGGTTTCATTTATTACCGGATAGCTCATGAAAAGGCTGTTGGGGAGGTTCACTGTCCGCCCTGTGTACTGGTGGGTTGAGCTTATTTCCAGCAGGGTTGTGCCTATGAGGTTTACATCTATAACGTCACCCCTCAGTCCGTTGATCTCTATCCTGTCTGCTACCCTGAACGGCTGGGTGATGCCCCTGATTATTCCGGCGAGAAAACAGAGGAGTATCTCCTTTGTGGCAATGACCAGCGCCACGGCTATGGCGGCGAGGGATATTGCCATGTCCCTTATGTGGGAAAGCCAGATTATGCTGACAATAAGGATCACAGTGAGGAAAAACATATTCCGTGTGGTTACCAGCACACGCCTTTTCGCGTCCGCATTGGGGAAGTTGTGCTTCTGCACATAACGGAGAAAAATTATGCGTGAAATTATGGCTACGGCTATTACAAGTACAGTGCCTACCACACGCCACATTATTTCCTGCTGCATATCGAAAAAACCTCTTTACGTTCTGACTGCTTCAAGTATAAAGCAGTTTATCCGGAAATAAAACTAATGGAGCATCCCTGCGGAAAATGCAAGGACTTTATAATAAGGAAGTGAAAATATGAAATACACTGATCTCACTTATACAATTACCGAAAACATGCCTGTTTACCCCGGAACCGAAAAGCCTGTTCTTGAAAAGCTTGAGATTGACGGATACCGGGAAACTCTTTTTCATATGTTCTCCCATACGGGAACCCACATGGACGCTCCGTACCATGTTTTTAAGGATGGCAGGAAGCTTGAGGATTACTCCATTGAGGAGTTTACAGGCAGAGCCGCAGTGATAGACATTCCGCAGGGCACAAAGACCATTGAGCCGGAAATGCTTAAATCCGCCGAAGGCTTTGAGTTTGTCCTGCTCCGCACCGGCTGGGGCAGTAAATGGGGCAGGGATGAATATTTTGATGGTTTTCCCGTTCTTTCCCTGAAAGCTGCGGAGTATCTGACCGGGCTCAGGCTGAAAGGGATAGGGCTTGACTGCATTTCGGTAGATGAGGTCGGGATGAACGAACTTCCTGTTCACAGGGTTATTCTGGGGAGCGGAATGCTGATAATAGAAAACCTTGCCTGTCTGGAAATGCTGCCCGCTGAGGTGACTTTCACCGCGCTGCCGCTGAAATACGCCGATTCAGACGGGTGCAGCGTGAGGGCTTTCGCCTCCTACTGAGCCTCTTTTTCCGTGATAATGAATCTGTCGTCAAAATATTTTTCAAGGACGGGGAGCACATCGGCCTTTTTCAGCCCGCCTTTGCCGCAGCCGGGAAGGGGGATGGTGATGCGCTCTATGCCCCGTTTGTCAACCTGTTCCAGAAGCTGTGCTGCGGAGCGTTCCACAAGCCTGAGCTCTGCGTATGAGAGCCATGTCTCCTCAACGGGGAAGCTGAACACCATGCTGCCTAAGTAATGTACGCTGTTCCCATTTTCCGTGAGGAGCCTGCCCAGTTCTGACACAATATCGGGAAGCTTCGCCGCCACCTCTCTGGCATTACCCCTGCCCATGTTCGCCGTGCCGTCCTTCTTAACCGTTCCGTTGGTGGTTACGGCTATCCAGCTTTTCCCGGCAAGCTCCGTCAGGTCGTCTCTGCTGAAAAGCATTTCAGTCTCCGGAATACATTTCCATGAAAGCGGCCAGCAGGGCGTTCGCCTCCGGTGTTTCGGCTATCAGCTCCATGATTTTTTCAGGTTCTTTCAGCCTGTGCTTCTGGTGCTCGGCATACTGCTCCATTATGAAGGAGTCAAACTCAGGGTGGAACTGAACCCCCCATGTGTTTTTGCCGTATCTGAAAGCGTGTATCGGTTCGTAGCCGTTTCCGGCAAGGACAACGCATCCCTCCGGCAGTTTCATTACCGACTGGGTATGGGTCGCATGGGCTATGAATTTTTTCGGGAGTGTTTTGAAGAGGGGGTCTTTCCTGCCCGCATCGGTGAGTTCCACCTCCACAGTGCCTATTTCGGGGCCGAAAGGATGGTTGTCCACCCTGCCGCCCAATGAATGAGCAAGAAGCTGATGACCGTAGCAGATGCCCAGCACGGGAACCTCTTTCACGGCAGCTTCTTTCAGCCAGACTGCGGTTCTTTCGCTCCATGGGTGAAGGTCGGTGACCATCTCATGTGCGCCGGAGACAACTACGCCTTCGTACTGCGAAGGATCGGGGAGTGCGTCCCCTTTTTGTACATCTATTACTTTTACCTGCTTCCTGAATGCTCCCATGAAACGGATTATCCAGTCGGCAAAGCCGCCGTAATTATCTTCAAGTTCTTTGAGAGTGCTTCCCATTTTCAGTACAAGGAACATCCTTACCTCTTAACAAATGTGTTCTTGGGCTAAGAATATACCTTGGTGAGGCAGTGTTCAAGAGTAATTAAGGGAGCTAAGCTTCGGCAACATATTCAGACGCAGCGGTATATGTTTGTGAAATGGCTGTCCTGCCTGTTTGGTGAGGCTGTATTTCTGCCTCAGTGGGCGGGGTGATTATCAGCTAAATCAGCCCCGAAGTTTTTTCACGCCGAAAATCTGCACAAGGCTGAGTTCCTCCATGAGATCAATGAGCCTGTCATCGCCCACGTACATGGTTATATGGATGCCGTCCACGTTTACAAGCTTCATCAGGTAGCCGATTACGGAGGAGGTCATGGAGAGCGAGTCGCCTATTATGAAGCTGATGCTGTCTGCGCCTCTGTCAACAAGAGCCTGAACTGTCTCCTTGATGGTCATGTAGTTTTCGAGGGTCTTGATGTTGCCTTTTATTTCGATCTGTCTGTCGTGAACATTTATTTCCATACGCATTCTCCGCGGATTGTTTTATAGATTCTGACTTTATTCCCTTTTTCATTAAAGTAAATATCATCCACAGCGGAAGTCACCATTTTTATTCCGTTTCCGCCGAAAAAGGCCTTTCTGCTTCTGCGTTTTTTGCGGAAGTCAAAGCCGTGTCCGTTGTCGCTCACTTCTGCGCAGAAAACAAGGGAACCGCCCCTGTTCTCAACACGGGTTCTTATTTTTATAAATTTATCCGGTGTCGGCTTTGCCTTCTTGAGGCATTCGTCATACACGCCTTCTGTTATGAGCTTTGTTTTCTCTTCAAGTTCAATTTCCAGGCAGCCGTGCTCAAAGGCATTCATGACAAGTTCCGTCAGAACCCCCGTCATGGAAGCTGCGTCATCGTCCGAGAGGCCATCCCTCCTGAGCTTTTCCTCCACTCCGTTTATGTAGACCATAACGTCATGAAAGTCGGGGTTTACGGATATTTCCTCCGCATAGCCGCCCACGGATGAATTTATGTATATAAAGGTTATATCGTCCTCATAGCTGGTGACTGTACTGTCGAGAAATGTACGCATGTGCATAAAGGGCGGATTGTCCTTTATGAGATCATACAGCATTTCCTTGTGTTCTGCTGTACTTATAAATGTATTTTCCAGAAGTCCGTCAGTGAAAACCGCAAGGGAAAGCATGCCTGCTGTATTTTCCCTGCCTATGTTAAAGCTTTCGGTGGAGGACATAAGCGGGGGGTTATTGCTTTTTAGCTTTTTAAGCCCGTCAGGCATGGAGACAGAGAGGGAAGGCACGGAAAACAGCGCATATTCCATCTCTTCGAACCCGCTGCTTATTCTCAGAAAAGCGCAGCTTACTATCTCCTCCTCAAGCAGAACCTTTTTCACATATTCCAGGTATCTGCTTATGAGAGTGGAGAGCCCTGAACCGTTGCGTTCGTTGAAGCGGTCTATTATGTGGTTTATGAAAGCTATGCTCATGAATGTGGTTACGGATGCGGAGAGTCCTTTTCCCATAGAGTCTATGAGAAAAACAAATATGCTTCCGTCAGAAAGTCTTCTCACCGAATATCCGTCACCGCTGAGCGTGTCCAGAGGCTTGTAGAAGGTGTTCACGAAATACGGGTTGCCGGCGTTTTCCAGCATCATACCCTGAAAGTCGTTTTTGATCAGGTTAAGCTGCTTTTCGAAGGCGTTTTTTTCCTGAAGGGAGTGGTAGCGCTCCTTAAACCTGAGAAGTTCGAGGTCTTTTCTGCGGCTTTCATGCTCAAGCTTTTTGACAAGCACCTTCTGAAAAGAATCCTCAAGGGCACGGCGGATTGTTTTTCTTGTGATCGGTTTGGGCAGAAAGTGGGTTATGCCGCTGTTGAGCGCGCTTATAACCACATCGCTCTCGTTGTGCCCGGTTACGAGAACCACAGGGGTGTCTGGCTTCTCCTCCAGAATTTCTCTGGCAAGCTCAAGCCCGGTCATCTGCGGCATGTCATGGTCGGTGAAAACCACGTCTATCTCACGGCGGCGGAACAGTTCCAGACCTTCCAGACCGTCGGCGGCGGTAAAAACCCTGCCCACCATCTGTTCCAGAACCAGTTCCATTGTGCGTCTGTTGACGGAGTTATCCTCCACCACCAGAACATTAAGCTTATCGAGCAGTCCGCCCAGTGTCATTTCTAAACCTTAAATCTTTTCAGCACTGCAAGAAGACTTCCGGATTTTTCCGAGAGCATTCTGGCAACCTCCTCAACATTTTCACCGGAATATTTGTTCTCGGTGGAAAGTGAGGTGAGCCTCTGCACTATCTCTATCATCTCCTTGGTTTTTGTGGCGATGATTGTATTCATCTTCACCACTTCGGAGGAAACGGACACTGTGTCGCCCAGTTTGCTGCCTGTGGCGTTTGCCTCGCTTATCAGCTCTTTGGAATCGTCTGCGACTGTGACTATTTTTTCTGATATATCGCTTATCTGTCTGTTGGAGTTTTCAACCCCGTTGGTTATCATCCCTATAATGCGGTTGATCTCCACAAGTGATGTCTGTGTACGTTCGGCAAGCTTGCGCACTTCGTCCGCAACAACGGCGAAGCCGCGTCCGTGTTCGCCCGCTCTTGCAGCCTCAATGGAGGCGTTCAGCGCTAGAAGGTTTGTCTGGTCGGCTATATCGCTGATGATGGAGAGAACCTGACGTATCTGAGCCGCCTGTTCAGTAAGGTTTTCCATGTCTTTTGCGAGGGATGCCTGACGCGCGCTTTCGCTGATGATGGTGCTGACAACATTATTAAGATTCGCAACAAACTTGTTGAGCATGTTGCGGCTGTCTTCCAGAACTTCTGTGGTGCTGATGGCAAGCTCCTCTGTTTTGTCGAGGTTGGAGGCGATGTTGTTCACTATTACGCTGTTTTCCTCAGCGAGGCTTGTCATTTCCTGAATATTGCTGTAGAGGGATTCGGAAGTGGAGGAAAGCTCCTCGCTTGCGCTTGCTGTTTCGTTTGCGCTGTCCAGAGAGGTGATTACAGTGTTCTGCACTTTTTCTATGAATGCATCTATGTTGTCCGAAACAAGCTCAAACTCATCGCCGCTTCTGTAGCTTACTCTTCTGGTCAGGTCGCCGTCACCCACAGCTAGGTCTTCCGTTGTGGCTATCACTTCCTTAAGCGGTTTGATAATCGCTACAAAGAGGATAACAAGCACAACTGAGGCGATGAAGAGGAACCACACAATGGTGTAGAAAAACTGCTGAGAGGAAACCTTTTTTGCGCTTGATATAGCTTCGTTTATATCACGAAGGGGCACAGCCGCCGCAAAGTGGCCTATTGCGCTTTCTCCGTCATTTTTGATCTCTTTGGTGATTACGAAGAAGCTGTCTGTGACAGTGTAGGGCTTGCCAGAAGAAAATTCCGCTTTGCGCAGTTCTTCCGCAAGTGCGGGGTCGCCGTTGTATGCAATTGTATAACCGCCGAGCTTTTCACCCTTAGCGGCTGATGAGTTCAGCAGGATGAGGGTTGACACGCCCATATCGGTTTTCATTTCCTTGGCTATTATGTCCGCGTTAACGGAAAGCTGGAGTGCGCCCACATATCTGCCGGAGTTATCGGTTATGGGAGCCGCACCCTTGATACAGACACCGTCGGCAGAATCCTCGACTCCGCTGAAAGGTGATTTTGACTGCTCGGCCTTTTTCAGCACATAGCCCGGTTCAGGTGAACCTGATGCGAAGCCTGCGTATGTGAAGGTGCTGAGGCCCTCGTTCACCACAAGGATCTTAATGCCTTCAAAGTGGCTGTTTTTTTCAAGGCGATAGTGTATTTTCCCTATGTATTCCGCGGCGTATTCATTGTCGCGCATACTGAGGGAGTTCATTATCTCTGAATTTGTGGAGAGAACAATGGCATTGGTCAGCACTGTTTCCGCGGCAGATTCTGCGGTATGCTGGAGAAAACGGCCGATCTCCTCCACTTTGGAATTCATAACGTCTTCTTTAACTTTGTTCAGCCCCATTATGGAGTAAACAGAATAAACTATAGCCGCTGTTGCAACAATTCCTGCAAGAGGGATAAGAAATTTCATGAAAAGTGACAGCTTTCTTACTTTAGGCATAATAAAACCCCCGCGCACTAAAACAAAATATTATAACTCAGGATTCAAACACTTCAGATAGAAATTTAACAGTTTTTAGAATAACTTTATGCGCGATCCGTGTCAAGTCCGTAACTGGCGAAAAGCTCATGATAAAAATTATTTGTGGCTAAACCAGAATGCTCGTATAACACTATTTTATGAACCGGAACGCTCATAACGCTGCAAAAGTTTTAATGAACTATTAACAGCCGTGAAGCACCTGCTGCTCCGCGACCCATTCAAAACTGGCGTATTTGATTTCGCTTACATCGTTAACGGAGAGTTTCATCTGTTTCAGCAGATCACCGTTAACAGCAACCGAACGATCGTCAGACGTTTCTATAAGCCGTAGCAGGCTCCCCAGTCTGCCTTCCCTTTTTTCTATCGCATCTTTTATGTTCCCTTCAATATTCAGTGAGTTCATCAGTTCAGAGGAGGAAATGCCGAAAATCACATCAAGCATGGATATGAGCCCTGTGAAGTATGCATCACCGGCTATGCCGGAGCCTTCTCCGTATACTCTGGAGGCGAGCAGCTCCATCGCCCTTGCCCGCAGGAGAACGGTTTCCAGCAGCGGGCTCCGTCTGCTGTCTTTATTTTTGGAGGCGTAAAGCATTATTATCAGCCATTTCTGAAGCTGCTGCCGTCCCAGAAGGCTTATTGCGTGACGTATGGAGCGCACTTCAGAACGGATAAAGAATGAGGAGGAGTTTATCAGCTTAAGCAGTTTCAGGCTGAATTCCGGCTGGAGCTTGAACTCGGTTTCTATTTTATCAAGGGAACTGTCGCTCCCAAGGAGGTTGAGCAGCTTGAGTATGGATATTTTAGACGGTTCGATTGATGATTTGGATACAATGTTCGGACGGGCGAAATAATAGCCCTGAAACAGTTCGAAACCGACATCCAGAGCCATTAAATAAGATTCCTGAGTTTCCACTTTTTCGGCAAGGAGCGTTGCCGGATATTTTTTCAGTTCCCGTGTCTTGTAGCGTATGTCTTTCTCTTCCGAGAGGGCAAAGTCTACCTTGATGTAGTCAACCATGGGGAAAAGCGGAGCAAACATAAGCATGTACTCGTCCGAAAAAAACATATCGTCCAGAGCAAAGCGGTAGCCCTTTTCCTTGTATTTTTTTATCCTTTCCACGAGAGCTTTGGAAACAACGGTGTTTTCTATGATCTCAAAGACAAGCTTCTCCGGCGGAAGAACATCCAGTATGTCCTGCATAAGCATGTTTTCGTTTATGTTGATGAATCCGTCTTTTCCGCCGAGCAGTTTTTCCAGCCCGAAGTTCTGAACCATGTTCACCAGAACCCTTGCCGTTGCGCATGTATTGTCAGTTATAACGGCTGATGTCTCACCGGGATTACGGAAGAGGAGTTCATAGCCGTGGGTGAACCCGTCTCTGGTGAGAATCGGCTGACGGCCGAGTATCAGTTCTTCATAATTCATCAACAGAATCCTTTGGTTTGTGTTTTATAATTTAGAATATAGTAATGCACTGCAAATCCCGAAAGATGAATTTGATTATTTTGATAAAATATTCTGCCTCATCCGGCAGCCTGCCGCTTTGCGTCTTTTTATCCGGTATAGGGGTTTATTATAACAACAAAGTTGACTGTTTATCAATGATATAATTCAGATGTTTTGTGTGGGAATATAGCGTATTAATGAGCTTATGATTATTTAATTATCGGATAACGAGTTATTTAATAATAAGTTGACAAACTAAAGTATTGCAGTTTTGTGCCGCATGGCATATTCATTTAATGAAAGGAGATTTCTATGCGGATAAAAGATCCAGTAAGCGGTTTTTCTCATCTGGCCGGGGCTGTAATGTCCGTTGCTGCGCTCAGCGTTCTTGTCGTGCTTGCATCTATGAATGCAACCGCATGGCATATTGTATCTTTCTCTATTTACGGATCTGCAATGTTCCTCCTTTACGCTGCCAGCGCCGCGTATCACCTTATTCCGCTGAACGAAAAGGGTACACGTATTCTCAAAAAGCTGGATCATGTTATGATCTTTATGATGATAGCCGGGACATACACTCCTTTCTGCCTTGTTCCTCTCAGGGGCGGCTGGGGATGGAGCATTTTCGGCATAGTCTGGGGCTTTGCCGTTGTCGGGATTTTCTTCAAGCTTTTTTATATCCATGCGCCAAGGTTCCTTTCCACCAGTATTTACCTTGCCATGGGCTGGATAAGTATAGTAGCTATATACCCCATAGTTAAGAACGTTCCTGCCGGAGGAGTGGTATGGCTTGCGGCGGGCGGGTTGCTTTACAGCGTTGGTGCGGTGATTTATGCCCTCAAAAAACCTAACCCGTGGCCGGGTGTGTTCGGGTTCCATGAAATATGGCATATCTTTGTTCTTGCTGGAAGTTTCTGCCATTTTATGGTAATGCTTTTATACATCCTCAACCTTTAACTTTAAAATTATTTTTTAAAATTGCAAAAAAATGATTCTTTTTTTTGTAAATTCGGGTATTATACAATCAGAGCAAAGAGTACAGTTTAGTTACCAGACGAGCACGAGTCGAGTATAATCACCGATTATCTAAGGCAAGTTGAACTGGAAGTTTCAAAACTGTAGTTCTTTTACTACTTTTAACAGGAGACTATTCATGCAAGAAGGAACTGTAAAATGGTTCAATGAGACTAAGGGCTACGGCTTCATAGCCAAAGATGACGGTGATGACATTTTCGTACACGTAAGCGCAATCGCAAAAGCGGGCTTCAAAACCCTTGAAGAAGGCGAAAGAGTTAAATTCGATGTAGAAAAAACTCCCAAAGGTCTTGCTGCTGTTAACGTTGTTACTGCGTAAGCTTTAGGAAACAATAACAGAATTATGAAGCCCGTCCGGTTATCCGGACGGGCTTTTTTTGTGCTCTCTTTCAGTTCGGTTTTATATCCGGCAGGTTTTCTGAAATCCCCCTCATTCCCCCTTTAAGAAAGGGGGAAGTTCTTGGCTTCAAGGCCTTTTATTTCGTCAAAGAAAATTATATATGAGGTTGATGCTCCCATCACACAAGATTGTTCAGGATGACTTTTTCCCCATCATTCTGAAGGCGCAGCCTGATGCGGCAGTCTAACAATACCGAGAGATTGCTTCACCCTTCGCGGGTTCACAATGACATCCCAAGCTTAAGGTGCTTAAAATATAATTATGATTATATAAAAAACGGATATGAACAGTTCCACGGATGGAACTGCGCCGTTTGATGTTATCAAATCGTCACTGCGAGGAAGGCGCAGCCTGACGCGGCAGTCTCACAATACCGAGAGATTGCTTCACCCTTTGCGGATTCGCAATGACATCCCAAGCTTAAGGTGCTTAAAATATAATTATGATTATATAAAAATCGTACACAAACATTCCCATGGAAGGGAATGCGCCGTGCGCAGCGAAGCCTTGCTATGCAAGGCGCGAGCGTGTACATCAAACTGACAGGATGTGCAGTTTGATGTTATCAAATAAGAGATTGCTTCACCCTTCGCGGGTTCGCAATGACATCCCAAGCTTAAGGTGTTTAAAATATAATTATGATTATATAAAAAACGGATGTGAACATTCCCATGGAAGGGAATGCGCCGTGCGTAGCGAAGCCTTGCTATGCAAGGTGCGAGCGTGTATCTCAAATTTCCATGGATGGAAATTTGGGATTATAAAGAGAAGACATGCGCCGTGCGTAGCGAAGACGTGCCTGCACGGCGCGAGCGGTTTAAGTAATTTCCACGGATGGAAATTACGATCATTAATTAGAAGTTTTCAACCAGAAGTTCGAAGTGTTCCTGTTTGTGTGCGCATGTGGGGCAAACGCCGGGAGCTTCAAAACCTTCGTGTATGTGTCCGCACACAAGGCATTTCCATTTAACGGTAACGTCTCTTTTGAAGACCATGCCGTTTGCGAGGCTGTCAGCGAGTTTGCGGTATCTGTTTTCGTGGTGGGCTTCAATAGCCGCAATGCGTGTGAAGAGTGAAGAAACCTGAGGGAAGCCTTCTTCTTTGGCTATCTGAGCGAATTTGGGGTAAAGGATTTCCCATTCTTCATGTTCGCCGTCAGCGGCATAGATAAGGTTATCCTTGGTGCTTTTATAACAGACAGGGTAGTCAGCGTTTACGTTTACCATAACGGGCGCTGAATCGCCGAGGCCTTCAAGGGCGTAGTCGAAGAATCTTTTGGCGTGCACTCTTTCGTTGTCTGCTGTTTCAAGGAAAATGTTCTCGATCTGGCGGAAGCCGTCTTTTCTGGCCTGAGCCGCGTACATAGTGTATCTGCCTCTGGCCTGTGATTCTCCGGCGAAAGCTTTCATGAGGTTTTCAAGGGTTTCTGTTCCTTTGAGAGTTTTTGACATTTCGTATGCCTCCTTTTATTTTTCAGTTCATTTAATATTACTTCAATTATGTTTCTGAAAAAAGCATAATTGCAAATATAGTCGATAAAAAATATTAGTTAATAATTTTTATTAAGTCAAGCAGGAAATATAAGAAATTTAAACATGTTTGTTATTCTGTTCTATTTGTATGGAATTTAAGGGAAAAGTCAACGAAAAGCGCGATTTATCCCGCCCGGCTAAAAACCGGGCGGGCAGCGGTATAAAACAAGAAGGTTGTAATTATTCTCAGTCAAGTCCCGGTGGGGGGAACTTGCTGCACAGCTCCTTGACATCCTTCGCCGTTTTGGCGAGGAATTCTTCGTTCTGCCAGTTATCTATAACTGCGCTGATGAACTCGGCAGTTTTTCTTGTTTCTTCTTCCTTAAACCCTCTGGAGGTTACGGCAGCGAGGCCGAGCCTGATTCCGCTGGGGTCAAAGGGCTTTCTTTTGTCATAGGGAACAGAGTTGCAGTTGAGAACTATGCCTGCATCATCAAGGGCTTTTGCCGCCTGTTTTCCTGTGATGTTTTTATTGGTGAGGTCAATGAGCAGGAGGTGGTTGTCTGTTCCGCCCGTTACAAGCTGGAAGCCTTTTGCAAGGAGTGTTTCAGCCATAACCTTAGCATTTTTGACTATCTGGTGGCCGTAGTCTTTAAATTCCGGAGCCATAGCCTCTTTAAGGGCAACTGCGATAGCTGCTGTGGTGTGGTTGTGGGGCCCGCCCTGTATTCCGGGGAAAACGGCTTTGTCGATAGCCGCTTTGTGCTGCTCTTTACAGAGGATCATGCCGCCTCTGGGGCCTCTGAGGGTTTTATGGGTGGTTGTGGTAACAACATCCGCATAGGGGACGGGGCTGGGGTGTGCGCCCGCTGCCACGAGACCTGCGAAGTGCGCCATATCAACAAAGAGGATTGCGCCGACTTCATCCGCAATTTCACGGAATTTTTTGAAGTCAAGCTGGCGGGGGTATGCGGAGTGACCGGCTATTATCATTTTGGGCTTGCTTTCAAGGGCAAGCTTTCTGATTGTATCGTAGTTGAGGAGTCCCGTTTCCTGATCGAGTTCGTAGGAAACTATATTAAAATATTTTCCGGTGATGCTTACGGGGGAGCCGTGTGTGAGGTGTCCGCCGTGGGGGAGAGCCATACCCATTACTGTGTCGCCGGGTTTTACGAAGGCAAGGTAAACGGCAAGGTTCGCGGGTGAGCCTGAGTAGGGCTGAACATTTGCGTGATCGGCGCCGAAAAGCTCTTTCGCTCTTTCGATAGCGAGTTCTTCGATGGGGTCGATAAACTGCTGCCCTTCATAGTAACGTTTGCCGGGGTAGCCTTCTGAGTACTTGTTGGTGAGTACGGTTCCCGAAGCCTCAAGCACAGCACGGGTAACGTAGTTTTCGGAAGCTATAAGACGTATTTTGTCTATCTGCCTCTGCTCTTCTTTGATGATGAGATCGTAAATCGCTGGGTCAAAGTTTTTGAGATTCTGCATTAAAATCCTCCCATACATACGGGCATAAAAAAACGCCCGAACAGTTCTAAGAACAGCCCAGACGCACGACTTTAAGCATATAGTTCCGTACTTCCCGGAGGTGATCCCCCTTAATCTGCGTCAGTTGCACGGACGAGTATTAAATAGGACATTTAAGAGCGGATGTCAAACCCTAATTATGCTTTTAATTACGTTAGTCCTTTTCATTTAATATTATATATTTTTTTATAAAGTGCACTTTAGTGTTAAAGGATTTCGTCTGATTAAATAATTCATAAAAAAGATAAGAATAAAACACTAACACAAGAAGCAAATAAAATACTAATAGATTCAACCAGACTGGAAAGCTACTGACAATTGCTTCGTAAGTTATTAATATTAAACTTACTTGAAAAATAATAACTGCATTATCTTTAATGTTGCTTGTCAAGTCAGTAGCTGATTTTGATTCATGCAATTCAATAAAAGCTCCCAAAAACACTCTATCAAATAAGTTCTTTCCATGTTTTTTGGCAAATTTCATAAAGAGGAAGCTTCTGATTTCAAGAAGATCTTTGTCAAAGAATGGCGTTTTTATATTATATTTTTTTAATATTTTTCTTTTTGAGAAATAAATGCTTATTAATACAAAGATCAAAGATAGAAATATAAGCCATAGATATTGTTTTTCATTATATAAATAAACAAGTATGAAGGTAGTAATAAGCAAAATAAAAGAAAGAGCTGAGAAAAATAATGCAAGATTTGATCTTGCATGCTTAAAATGTATTTTTGATATATTTACTTCTTCATATAGCTTGTTAAATATTTGTTCAGTATCAGAATATTTCATAATATCACCTCTTTATCTTTTCCGCAAGCCTGCCGAAATAGCGGGATTTGATCTGCTCGCTCGCCATCGCCTGCTTCACAGGGGGGAGTTTGAGAATCGCACCGAGGACGGCGGCCATCGCCCTGTGTGAGAAAAGGGCGCGGTTATCGAATATCAGGTGCTCAAGTCCGCCTCGTTCGATGGCCATCATCACGGCTTTATGCACCGAGTTTTCCGGAGTTATCACCCTTTTTCCCCTGTACACCATGCTGACTGCCTCAGCGGAACAAACCCGTACGCACACTCCGCAGCCGAGGCAGGGATCATTATCCAGCTTTGCTTTCTTTTTCCTAGGTTTGTGCGGGTCATTCGCAGAGACCATTCCTATAGCCTCCACCGGACAGACCTCTGCGCATCTGCCGCAGCCTGTACAGGCTTCTTCCTTTATTTCAGGAATGTAGTTTGAGGTGTGCACAGGGTTCATTATGCCGAACCTGCGGGCAGCTACCATAGCTTCGCAGCAGCACCCGCAGCAGTTGCAGATGAAGCTGACCTCTTTCTTTACATTTTCCCCGAACTGAACAAGGTTGCTTTCGTAAGCCTGCCGGAGCAGATCAAGCCCCTCTCTGTCATCCACTCTGCGGGCATATCCGTGGCGGATGAGGGAATCTGCGACTGTGCCGAAGGTCATGCAGATGTCCATCGGTGCATCGCATGCCGTGCCGAGATGCTCTTTCTTATGGCGGCAGTAGCACATGCTGATTCCCATATGCTCCGCGGTTTTTATAACTTCGCTGGCCTTTTCATAGTCCAGTATGTGCATGCTGTTCTCTTCAGCCAGTGCCCCTTCATTTACAAATACACGCCCAAGCTGGGTTTCGCCGCGGACAAACAGTGCCTTTATGAAGTCCTCTTCAACTGTAATATACTGATAAAAAAGCTCACTGAGGTATTTCTGGTCTATGTCGCCCCTTGTGCGCATCATGGAAAATTCGAAGAAACCTGCCATGGGCGGAGGGAGAACATAGTGGGTCTGCCCGTCAGTTTCCATATCGAGTATGAGAACTTTGTCGGCATATGAATCCAGCTTTTTCCGGGCTTCGGTTTCGGATATTTTCCAGATTTCTGCCGCCTGCTTCGCAGTAAACGGCTTAATGGGTATCTGTGCCAGATGGCGTGCATCCTCTTCACTCATGAGGACTGAAAAGATTTTGAAAAGATTCTCGCTCAGAGGCGCTCCCTGAGGAAAGCGGTTCAGCCGTTCGGCCAGCTCCCGGAAGCCGTTTCTTGCTGTTAGATGTGCCATGTCCTGCCCTCCGTAATTTAATTATAGCAGAAAAACCATAAACAGAAATAACTTGAATGAATAAAGCTTAATAAAAAGCATGTTCATAAACTGTTTTTAAAAACGAGACCACTCATCTTCCCGATAAGAGGGGAGGGCGGAACTCTTTAACATTAAATGGATAAATCAAGAAGGGCTCAGTGTTTGTTTCTGACAAACACTCATAACGCCAGTAATATAGACGGCCGTTCAAATATGGGGTATTGTTTAATTAGAACGTTGATTTTATATGGTTATCACATTATGATGTTCGGTGAAATTTAGGAAGAGTTATATGCTTAAGAGGGACGAGCAGGAGGTCAACAGTGATTAAAAAGTTATTATTGCTTGCGGGGATTGTCTGTATTTCCGTTTTTCAGGCAAATGCGGAAACATGCGTCACCGCCCAATGCCACGCTGACATCAAAAAATATGAGGTTCTTCATGCCCCTGTCGAGGCTGATGAATGCACCACATGCCACATTATGGACGATTATGAGCAGCATATAAGCAAGCCGGCACAGTTTAAGGAGTTTTCATCCCCCGCTGAGGACGGCCCTGTATGCCTTGTCTGCCACGATGAAAAGGGCGGGAAAAAGTTTGTTCATGCTCCGGTCGAGGGCGGAGACTGCACAGCCTGTCACAACCCCCACGGCGGAACTAACAAATATCTGCTGATTACGGCAACTGAATCGGAGACATGCTTTCAGTGCCATGAAAATGATAAAATGAGCAAAAAGTTCCTGCATGGCCCAGTCGGGGCAGGGGAGTGCGCCTCATGCCACGATCCGCACTCATCCGATCACCAGTATCAGCTTAAGGCAGCCAAGGATGAACTCTGCTTCGTGTGCCACTCGGACAAGAAGGCAGACCTCTCAAAAGTGAGCGTTCACGCTCCTGTTGCAGATGACTGCACCCAGTGCCATGATCCGCATAACTCTGATGCGAAATTCCACCTGAAAGCGGCAGACGAAAAGACTCTCTGCCTCACCTGCCACGGCGATATGGACCCTGCGTTTAAAGAAAATATACTCACAGCGCAGTTCAAACATAAGCCTGTGGAGGAAGGAAGCTGCGGCGAATGCCACAACCCCCACGCATCGGACTTCGGTCAGCTTCTCCGTTCGGACACCAAGCAGATCTGCTTTGAGTGCCACCAGAATCTGGGCAAAATTATAACAGGTTCCGAATATGTCCATGCTCCTGTTGAGTCTGACGGCTGCAACGCCTGCCATAATGTGCACGGCTCCGGCAACCCTTTCATTCTCTATGAGCATTTCCCCAAAACATTCTACAACCAGTACACGGACGGAATGTATAAACTCTGCTACGAATGCCACGATACTGGCAACCTCGAATCAGCCACGACAGACGGAACAGGCTTCCGCAACGGCGAGCAGAACCTGCATTACCTGCATGTGATGATCCCCGGTAAAGGCAGAAGCTGCAAGGCATGCCACGAGGTTCACGCCTCTAACCAGCCGCTTCATGTGAGAAACACTGTACCCTTCGGTTCCGGCGGATGGGAGCTTCCTGTTAAGTTTACCCGCACCGCAGGCGGAGGAACCTGCGTGGTCGGCTGCCATAAACCTAAAACATACGACAGGGTTAAAGAGTTTCAGAATCCCTAAGGAGATTTTATGAAGAAAACCGCGCTTGCGCTTGCCGCAGTTTTTATGAGCTTCGCCGCATTTGCCTTTCCTCTGAAAGAACTGAAAGAGGGGGACAGGGTGGAAATGAAAAAATTCACCTATTCCGCTGGAGCTTATACCGATAAAGAGGATAAAGCGCCTCTCAAGGCTCTTCTCCTTTGGAAAGGGGATAAGAGGCTCAGCAAAAACACCTTTGAGGAGTTTAAGCAGTTCTGCGAAAAAAGCGATATTGTATGCGTTGCGGTGGAACTTGGCGTTAACGAAACGCTGAAACCGGTAAAGAACGTTATATTCGCCGCAGACACAGCTAAAATGACCGACACATGGGGGATATTTACCCTGCCTGTGACTCTTGTCCTTGACGGGGATAACAAAATTATCCACGGAATAGGCTTTGAAGGGCAGTACAGAGCCAAGCTTGAGAAGTTCATAGAGCTTAAACAGGGTAAAATCTCCGAGGCGGATTATCAGAAAATGACCAATGTTCAGGGGGTTGATAAAACCGTCAGTCGGCTGCCTGAGATAAACTTCGCAAAAAACATGATAAAAAGCGGGCAGACTGAGGATGCCCGCAAGCGCCTCGCTGAGATTGACCCCGCTGCTTTGAGTGATACGGAAAAGACCAGACTGGCGGAAGCTTACTTTATGCTTAAGCAATACCCGCAGGCTCTTGAGGTGCTGCAAGGGATCAGCAACACGGTTCCGGAGGTCAGATTCCTTCTCGGTTATGCTTATATGCAGACAAAGCAGTATGATACAGCCCTTACGGAGCTTGAATCAGTAAAAGATATTTACCCGCGCAAGGAGCGCGTCTACTACGCCCTCGCCAAAATCTACTATGAAAAGGATATGTACAAGGAAGCGGCAGATTACTTCAACCGCTGCTGTGAGATAGTCATAGACTTTTGAGCATGCCGCTTCCGCTCCCAAGGAGTGGGAGCGCGCCGTGCGAGCGGAGACGAACGCAGTTCGGCGCGAGCGTGTGTAAAAAATTTCAAGGATGGCAATTTTTTACAGTTAAGTCGGAGCGGCAGATTACTTCAACCGCTGCTGTGAGATAGTGATAGACTTTTGATATGCCGCTTGCAGCAACGCAATTCACTGTCACTCTGAAGGGAATGAAGAATCTCAATCCTCGGAATATCTTAAGATGTTCCGCAGTTATTGTTCCTCCCTAACCTATGGAAGACATATGCAGTTTGTTTTGTAAATCTCCCCTAGCCCCTCTTTATTAAAGAGGGGTATTTTTCTTTATCAGCAATAACTTCCCCCTTTGTAAAGGGGGACTGGAGGGGGATTTTTCAGTCTCAATGCAGGGAAGATTTATTGTGTGTGCTGTTATTAACCAGACACATGGATGTGTCCGCGGAGCGCGTACCGCAGCGAATGCGAGGAACGCAAGCGGAGCCAGAGCAGTGAGGACAGCCTGAACAACTCCACGGATGGAGTTGCGCCGTGCGAGCGAAGACGAACGCAGTTCGGCGCGAGCGTGTGTAAAAATTTTCAGGGATGACAAATTTTTATTATAAAATTAGAAAGGGCACGCTGGTCAGGCGTGCCCGTTTCCTGGAAATATATGTTAATGGTACCAACAGGGGTCTTGGCTAATTATCCATGTTATTAAGCAGGGCTGAGGTTTCTTTGATCATGCCCTTAAGCAGCCATCCGGCTCCTTTATAGAAGTCGGTAACAGAGTTTTCGATCACTTTGTCGGCAAACTCAACAACCCACTTTTTCATATGCAGGCCATAGAAAAGACGCATGTCCTCCACAAGCTCACAGCATTTCTCTTTTTCATCTTTCTCAAAAGCTTCAAGTGCTTTGAGAGAAGGAAATTCATATACGCACATTCGTATGCGATGTGATCATCAGGTTCTTTGTGCAGTTTGTTTATCTGTAAGCCGTTTTTCCTGTACATTTCCCTTACATTCAGTGTGGATTTACCGAAAAGGGTTTTGTCAGGCTCAGTGTAAACAGATTCCCACGGAGCCGCAAGGAGCGGGCCGGGGCCTATAAATAGCACATTGTAATTGTCTGTGAGTTCTCCGAAGCTGCTTTCCGTATAGCCTGAAAGATATTTTTTCATCAGACCGAGCCCTGTAACAGACTCAAGACTTTCGCACATGGGCCAGTCATTTTCCAGAATGTGCGTAACTTTAAGGTTTTCGATGAAATCCTTTGTGGGTGCTTCTACAAACACTTTATTCATAAAACTGTGAGCGATTGTAACCCCCAGGAGATCCTGATAAACCTTTTCGCAGTTTTTATTAAGCAGCTTATCCATTAACTTCTCCTTCCAAATGAAAAAACCGTTATGCGGTTTAAAGAGGAGAGGGGTTGCCCCCTCTCCGTATGTTTATTTAAACTTCTTCGATGTTAACGGCCTTTACTCCGCCGTCAGCGTCTTTGTGAGCTTTGAACACTATGTTCGGTTTTGTGGTTGCAGGGAACGGGCTTATGGACTGAAGGCTGCCGTATTTCGCTTTAAGAGCGCCGATTTCACCGAAATCTATAGCTCTTGAAGGGCATGCTTTAACGCAGGCGGGAGCGGGTACTCCGTCAGCCGAACCTTCATCTGTGCACATAACGCATTTTGTCATATGCCCTTTTTCATAGTTGTATGAAGGTGCGGTGTAGGGGCATACCTCTCTGCATGCGAAGCATGAAATACATGTGGAGGGGTTAAAAGTAACCACGCCGTCGCTTTCACGCTTGCTGTAAACCTTGCCGGGGCAGATTTCAAGGCATGCGGGAGCATCGCACTGGTTGCAGGCCATTGAAGAATAGAAAGCAAACACATCAGGTTTGTAAGCATCTGTGTCCGCATTCTGCCAGCTTCCGCCCGCAAATTCATAAACCTTTCTGAACTTTGTTCCTTCAGGAAGATTTTGTCTGTCCTTACAGGCGTTCATACATGCCTTGCACCCTGTACAGTGCTTTGTATCTACATAAAATCCATATTGTTTAGCCATTTTGAGCCTCCCTCTTAGCCGACTTTCCTGACATTAGCGAGAACGCTGTGCTGACAGTTGCCTTTTGAGTAAGCTTCAGGACGCAGGCTTGTCAGAACGTTATTGCATCCGCCGTGGTCAACAACGCTTGTGTTGCCAACTTCAGCAGCGGTTATGCTGCCCGTATGCTCGATCTTGCTGTTAAAACACTTGCCGCCGGGGTTGTACCATGCACCCTGGGGAAGAGCTATAACGCCGGGCATAATTCTCGGAGTAACTTTCGCTTTCACTCTTACCTTGCCTCTGTCGTTCCAGATCTCCACAGTGTCTCCGTGGCGGATTCCGAGATTAGAAGCATCGCCGGAGTTGATCCACGCAGTCTGGGGGTTGGCTTCCCTGTTCCATGAAGTGTTGTAGTAGGTCGAGTGTGTTCTCTGTTTATAGTGGTGTCCTACAACCTGGAAGGGATATTCATCTCTTTTGGAGTGTGTATATCCGTCCTGAGTGGCATGGAATTCAGGAATAGCACATATTCTGTCCAGACCGTCTCCGGGGAGAACCCACTGGTGGCTGAGGTTGTACAGCCTTTTTGAGAAGATCTCGAATTTGCCGGAAGGTGTGGAAACCTTGTTGGTTATAGGGTCATCAACGAATGCCTTGTACGCAACTGTGGGAGTGGCAGTGGGAACAACCTTTCTTACCAGACCGGCAGCTTTTGCCTTGGCATAAGTGTCAAGACCGTTTTCAGCAGTGAACACACCCTGATCGCCGCTGACTCTCAGAGTTTCATTGAAGAGGAACTCAAGCCATTCGTCCTGTGTTCTGTCTTCGGTAAACTGCTCTTTTATGCCGATTTTATCAGCGATAAGAGTAAGCATTTCATAAATAGTTTTGCACTCAAAGAGAGGCTCAACCGCTTTGGTATCGAATACCATGATAGCGGAGTTACCGCCGGAGTTTGTGGTTACGTCGTTCTGCTCCCAGTTTGTACAGTCGGGCAGAATGTAGTCTGACACAAGCGCAGAAGGAGTGAAGCTGTTTTCGATTGTCACGATGCATTCGCATTTGGACTCATCTTTGTACATCTTCATCGTTTCATTAATATCGCCGTGCTGGTTGGTCATACAGTTGCCCGCATAGTTCCATATGAACTTAATGGGGAGGGGCAGAGGTGTATCGGGAGTTGCCAGACCTTTTACTCCCCATGTTCTGCGTGTCATTGATGTATGATCAAGTATAGCCTGATACCATGTGTAGTGTGAAACAGTGTAAGTAACAGGGTTTGAGGGGAATGTGGTTGACCACGCCCTGAAGCTGAGGCTCACTGATGCGCCGCTTTCACGTGCGCCGGAACCGCCGCCCTGAATACCGATGTTTTTTGTGAGGATTGCCATAAGGCTGATTGCACGGCAGTTGTTTCCGCCGAGGTAATGCCTCTGGGGTCCCCAGCCCTGAATGATCATCGCGGGCTTTTCATTTATCAGTCTTTTCGCGAAAGATTTGATAATGGCAACAGGAATACCTGTTATTTCAGATGCCCACTCAGGAGTTTTGGGGGTAGCATCAGCACCCAGTCCGAGCAGGTATGACTTGTATGAACTGTTTGCGGGAACAGCAGGTTCAGTTCCTTCGGGAGCTCCGTCAGCAGAACCTGTTGCCTCGACTATTCCGGCCATTGAAGCTTCGCTCCAGCCTACGCAGTGAGCATTGATCCATGCTTCGTCCAGAAGACCTTCATCAAGCAGATAGTAAGCCATTCCGGCAACAAGCGCAGTGTCTGTTCCGGGTCTTATGCTTATCCAGTCAGCTTCAAGCGCAATCGCCGTATCGTTGTAGTGCGGGTCGATTGAGATGAATTTCAGGTTAGGGTTTTTCTCCTTAGCCTTCTGAAGGTGATATGTGTAATGTGCGCCTGAACCCATGCGGGTGTTTGCGGGGTTATTTCCCCAGAGAACCACAAGGTTGCTGTTTACAGCATCCGTAATGGTGTTCTGGCTGGAACCGCCGAGCAGCATGGGAAGGTACGGCCCTATCTGGGGTGTTGAGTAGTTGCCGTAATGGTTGAGCCATCCGCCCCAGAGGTTATGAAGCCTTGCGAGGGGGCTTGCTGCAGGTGTCCATGATTTGGCAAATGAAGCATCTATAGTGCCTGTTGCGTACTGAATATAGAACGAACCGGGACCGTAGTTGCTTTTAACCTGAAGCATTTTGGCGGATATTTCGTTTATCGCCTGCTCCCATGAGATCCTTTCATACTTGCCTTCGCCCCTTACAGAACCTGCAACTCTTTTCATGGGGTATTTCACCCTGTCAGGGTTGTAAAGTCTCTGACGGATTGAACGTCCGCGTACACAGGCACGGAACTGGAATCCTGCGCCGTAGTCGCCGTATTCATCGGGATTTTCATTGTCTGTGCTTACGCGCACAACAACACCGTCTTTAACGTGAAGTTTCAGGGGACAGTGGCTTCCGCAGTTAACGTTGCAGCCGTTCCATACTTCTTTGTCGAAAGACGGAGCACTGGGGCCGTCATTTTTGTCATCGCTGCTGCTTGAGCTTCCGCAGCCGAGCGTTGCAGCAGTACCGAGCACGGCACTCCACTTAAGGAATGAACGTCTGGTAACACTCATTAAATCTTTAAATTTTTCCTGTTGGAAAACTGATATAATCTTCCTCCTCGTCTGGCGGCCGGGGAGCCGCCGCTGTAACAGATCATGTTCTGAATGAATTGTGATATTTCTAACATGACAGGGGTAAACAGTAGGTAAAGAGGACGGCTGTATAATTCGATAAAAAGAGAAAAATAGGAGAAAGATGAAGTTTATTCGGTGATAATCAGTTTTATGTATCTGTAAAGACCTGCAGAATCATTGTCAGATATTTTTGCATGGGTCTTCATTGAGCTCATTATACCCGCCCACTGCTCAACACTGAACCTTCTGTGGTTAATGGCCGAGTGGCAGGAACTGCATATTTCGTAGTACATATCCTCATACTCTCTCAAAGCTGAGGCGAGGCTGGGGGATATGTACTCGCTTTTTATATAGCCCTTGATCATAACTTCACGCATTCCGTGGCTTGTGCTGCCTGTTTCAACAGCCGCTGAGGATTCGTAAAGTATTCCGTAGGTCATCCTGCCGTCTTCGGAGTACAGGGTTTTATCCCCTTTTCTCATCCACGCAGTGAGCCTGCTGTCTTCGATGGGTGAACCGAACTGGAGGAGAACGGTTTTTCTTCCTTTATCATCAGTGAGTTCAATGTTTTTATTGAGCCAGCCCTTTTCAGAGGCAGAGGCACTCAGCAGACAGAAGAGAAGTAGTAAAAATGTATAACTGATAGTGATGGCTTTGTTCATCTTTATTACTTAATATTATTCTTCCGTTATTACAACCGGATTTTTGTACGCCTCGTTATTTTTAATTTTTCCCTGAAATTTTCTTAATGACACAAGACAGCTGTGAGCGGCACATGCCTGAGCCAGTTTTGATGTCGGTCTGGATGGTGTGAGAACGTTCACATTGCCGCTGACACATCGCGCTCCGACACCGCAGGGCTCCTCCGGGGAGTACCATGCCCCCTCGTCAACCCTGACAACGAACCTTCTCAGTGTGGCGCTCACCTGTGCCCCGCAGATTATCGAGCCCCTGTCATTGTATACCTCAACGAGGTCGCCCTCCCTTATTCCAAGCTCACGGGCATCATCAGGGTTAATGACAATCGGTTCACGCCCCTTCACTTTGTACTGCTCCTTAAGGGAAATGTTATCCATCTGCGAATGCAGCCTGTGTTTGGGGTGTATGGAAAGAAGGTGATACTTATGCCTTTTTGCCAGATCAGCCCCAAGCCACTCTTTGGGTTCGATCCATGTGGGATGCCCCGGACAGTCGTCATAGCCGAAGCTGGCAACTTTTTCGGAGAAGATCTCTATCTTGCCCGATGGGGTGAACAGCGGCGAAGCCTGAGGGTTTTTGCGGAAATCCGCAAGCCTGACAAAGTTTTTATTTTTTGAAGGCACTTTGAATTCTATCGAACCCTGTCTCCAGAACTGCTCAAAAGGAACATTGGTTTCCACATTTGAATAGCTCCAGCGTATCCAGTCCATCTGGCTGCGTCCTTCGGTGAAATCCTTTTCAAAACCGAGGCGTTTGGAAAGCTCAGTGAGTATCCAGTAGTCGTCTCTGGATTCAAAAAGAGGCGGTACAACCTGTTTCATTGCCCATATATGTGTATTGGAATAGAGGTCTCCGTAGGTTATGTCATTTCTTTCAAAAGTGGAGGTAACGGGCAGAACTATGTCCGCATATTTAGCCGTGGCGTTCCATACTATTTCGTGAGTGATTATGTTCTCCACTCCGCGCATCCCTTCCAGCAGTTCATTGGTATTGGGGTGCTGGGTGATGATATTTGAGCCCATATTATGCAGCAGGGAGATCTTGGGGTAGGTGATCTTGTTTCCGTTGAAGTCAATGGTTCTGCCCGGGTTCAGAAGCATCTCGCCTATTCTGGACGCGGGTATCACGGTTCTGGCGGGGTTTCGCCCCTGTGACATCCTGCGGGGCATAGCCTTGCCGGAATAGGCAAGTCCTCCGTCTCCGAAGTGGTATCCGCCCCCGGGAGTTCCCACATGCCCCAGCATACAGGCAAGGGTGATGAGCGCCCAGTGGAACTGCTCGCCGTTGTCCGCGCGCTGGCAGCCGTAGTGGCTGTTCAGCAGAGTACCTGTTTTCCGGAACTCGGTAGCAAGTCTTCTTATGGTTCCGGAGCTTATGCCGCATATTTTTTCTGCCCACTCAGGGCTTTTGCGCACTCCGTCGCTTCTGCCTGTGAGGTAGTTTTTGAAAATATCGAAGCCCACGGTATATTTATCCATGAACGAGCTGTCATATTCGCCGTTAAGGAGCAGTTCAAAGCAGATCGCCATTATCATCGCCACATCGGTGTTCGGCTTTATGGGAATCCACTCGGCATCCATAAACTTAGCCGTTTCGGTGTACACAGGGTCTATGCTTATGAACTTCATTCCGGAGTTTTTCATATTAACGAACCACTCAATTCTGGAATGGTCGGGCACAGAATAGCTTATGCGGAAAGTCTTGAACGGGTCAGAGCCCCAGAGCACCATGGTTTTGGTGTGTTTTGCTATCATTTCGTAGGTGGTCTGATAGCTGTATATTTCCAACCCGCCCATGACATGGGGCAGGATATGGGTTGCGGCTCCGGCAGAGTAATCGCCTATTGTATCGGTAAATCCGCCGAAAAGCCCCAGAAACCTTCCCTGAAGTATGTCCGGTCTGCCTATGACTCCGGGGTGTGACCATCCGGCGAAAGAAGGGCGGTATATTGATTCGTTACCGTTATTGTTTTTTACATCTTTCAGTATTTTAGCCACAAGATCGAGGGCAGTTTTCCAGTCGACCCGGACAAATTCCTCGCAGCCTCTCAGTGCTGTGTTTCTTTGCCCGGCGAGAAAGCTTTTCCTGACGCAGGGGTATTTTATTCTGTTCTGCGAGTGCACGTATTCCGGCAGGCTGTAAAGCATGGAGGTAGGCGCGTAATCATTTTCATGAGGTTCCGCCCCCATGAATCTGCCGCCTGAGACAACAGCCTTAAGCGCGCCGAAGTGTGTGGCGTGAGGAATTTTCACGGCAGCGGACTTATCTGTCATTGCAAACAGCTCATTGTAAGATCCGCTCAGCATTAAGGCGGAAGAAAAAAGACCCATTTTTAGAAGGTCTCTTCTGCTTATTCCGTCAAAACCGTTCATAAAACAATAACCTCGTAATAATAACGCATTGCGTCACGCTTCATTTTCAGCGGCAACCTTGGTGTCGCAGCCGCAGTCTTCTTTTAAGTTGTAGCAAAGCGTGACGGTTGTACCCTTGTCCTTTTCAGATTCAATCAGGAAGCTCCAGCCGAGGCTGAAACAGAGACGCCTTACTATGGCGACACCGAAGCCGAAGCCTTCCGCGTGGTATTTTCCTGAGTTTTTTCTCAGCAGGTTAAGCTGGGCGCTGCTTATGCCCATGCCGGTATCCTTCACTGAGAGACACTTTTCTCTTATAATCACAGTCACCTTGCCTGTCTGGGTGTAGGTGAATGCGTTTCGCAGCAGGTTGGAGATAAGTATGTTCATCACCTGCGGGGCGACAGGAAGCTTCTGGGGGTAAAGCTCCTCTACTTCAACTTTAACAGGTTTTCCTGTTATAAGATACATATGCTCCTGAACAGTCTCATTCACGACTGTCAGGGTGTCTGTTTCCTCAAAGTCAAACTCCCCTGTGGTTTCGTATCTGGAAAGCCAGAGGAAGGATTTGATAAGATGCTCCATCTTGGCAGTGGCACGTTCCACGCGCCCCACTATACGGGCGATTTTTTCATCCTCAGTAGCCCCGGTCTGTTCCAGCAGTTCCAGAGCGCCTTTGATTGTGGCCACGGGTGTCCGCAGTTCGTGTGATGCATCCCTTGCGAATGCTGCCTCCCTTGCTACGGAAGCGTGGAGATCGTCCAGAGTGTTTTTCAGGGTGGCAGCGAGAAAGCCTATCTCATCATCCCTGTAACTGTTTACGAAGTCATCCGGCAGCGGGGAGCCCGTACCGCGCTCTTTTATGTAATCAGCCAGAGTGACCACAGGGTTGATGACCTTGTGCGCCGTTATCAGCCCCATAACAAAGCCGAAAACCATGATGGGCATGAGCACACCAAGTATAGTAACCCGGAGAGAGCTCAGTGATTCCCTGCTGGCATCCAGCCTGGTAACATTATACAGCATGTAGAATCTTTCGCCGTCGGGCAGATTTCTTATGATAATGTGATATTTCTGCTGGTTGCTGGTTCTTGAATATTCTCCCTCAGGCAGTTTGGTCAGATCCTTTTTTGCCCACTCCGGCAGAAGCTCTTCACCGTAGTAAACATTTATGAACGGTGAAGACGGCTTCGGCATAAAAAATGAGTTGGAGGTAGGGGCAGCAAAGGTGGACATATGGCTGCGGAGATAATACTCCGCCTCCATTTTTATCGTCCTCTGCTTTGATCTTGTTTCGCTTAGCTGGGTCGAAAATATAACCCCGAAAACTATAAGCGAACCAAGAAGAAGGCTTGTGCCTATGAAGACAAGAATTATTCTGCTTCTTAGGCCGGTTTTAAACCGCATCAGGCTCCTCTGGAGCTTCTTCGGCTATTTTATATCCTCTTCCCCTCACTGTATGGAGAAGTTCTTTCTCAAAAGGCTTATCCACAAGCTGGCGCAGTGTGTAAAAATGCGCTTTGAGGGCATTTGTCTGCGGCGGCTGATCCTTCCATATGGCGTACTCCAGTTCCTCTTTGGAAACTATACCTGGGTGAGCCTCCATCAGTTCGCGAAGGATGGTGAAACAGACTCCGGGAAGATCTATTATTTTCCCGCTGCGCATAACACAGCCGTTTTCAGGGTCAAGGCTGAGCCCGCCCACTTCAAAAACCTCTGCGACACTGTGCTTTGTCCTTCTCACCGCAGCTTCCAGACGCACCTTGAGCTCAGCAAGCTCAAAAGGCTTCGGCAGGTAATCGTCCGTACCTGATTCAAAACCGTCCAGCTTATCGTTAAGCATGGTTCTGGCAGTCAGCATAATTACGGGCATGTTCAGCCTCAGTTTCTGTCTCAGCAGCCTGCATACTTCAAAACCGTTAATGCCGGGAAGGTTGATGTCAAGCACAAGAGCATCATAATGGTTCTCCTGTGCGAATTGCAGACCCGCCTCACCTGTAATGGCGTAGTCCACGCTCCAGCCCTGCATTTCAAAATAGTCGATTACGTTTTCCGCAAGATCCGAATCGTCTTCAATCAACAGCAATCTCATCTTATTGCGACCTCTTTTATCTCAGATAAAACCAATAGGGAATATAGGCACTTGCGTAATAATTGCACTAGAAAAATAATGCCTAAACAATTTTTACATTGGTTCACACACCCGGACATGCTCTTTTTCGAGCATAAAACCCCATACTGTCATAGATTAACAGTCCTGGAGTAAAGCAAAAGTAAAAGTTTAAATAAATATTGAATCAAGCTCAGATGAACTCTTCCCGCGCTCAGGCTTTTCTTTTTTATCTGTTGCCTTCCCTGCCGTTTCTGGTAGATTCAGCGGATCACCGGATTTTCAAAAGGAGACAGTCTATGAACCCCTCAGGAACCTATTCAGTTCTGGACAGCGGAAGCGGAAGAAAGCTGGAAAAGGTCGGCAGCTTTATACTGGACCGACCCTGCGCTCAGGCAGTGTGGAACAAATCCGTTTCGGAAAACGAATGGAAGAACGTTCACGCAATATTTTCCAGAGAAGGGGGGAACAGCTGGTCATACAGAAAAACACTGCCCAGAGAGTGGGTGATAGAGGTAGACGGACTGAAGTTTTACATCAGCCCCACAGACTTCGGACATCTCGGCGTGTTCCCCGAACACAGGTATTCATGGGGCTTCATGGCCGAGCTTATAAAAAGTGCGGACAGGAAACTCCGTGTGCTGAACCTTTTCTCTTACTCCGGCGCTGCGACCCTCGCTGCATGCAAGGCCGGGGCGGAAGTGACCCATGTTGACGCTTCACAGAAGATAAATGACCTCGCGAAGAGGAACATAATTCTCAACGAGCTTGACCCTGCAAAAGTCAAATGGATCACCGATGATGTGATCAAGTACCTTAAGCGTGAAGAAAAACGCGGTTCAAGATACGACGGCATAATACTCGACCCCCCCAGCTTCGGCAGAGGCAGCAAGGGCGAAGTATTCAAGATAGACACTCATCTGCCTGAAATAATAAAACTCTGCCGCAGCGTGATGAACGATAATCCTTCGTTTATAATACTCACATGCCATACTCCGGGCTACACTCCGCTTACGCTTAAGAATATCCTCACTCAGGCGATGAAAGGCAAGGGCGGCGAGATCGAAACAAGAGAGCTCACTCTGGACAGAGGCGAAAGCCCGCTGCCCATACCGGCAGGCTATTTCGCCGCATGGAAGCGGGGATAAGCTTCCGGCTGTGCCCGCACTGTGTTCAGAATGACCTAAAAACATTATTTACCAACCATATGCGGGAACAATATCCTCCTGAGAACAATTTATAAATAACAGAAACGGACAGGGCATAAAAATGAAATTAGATATTTTATACAGCGACAACCATCTTCTGGCGGTTAATAAACCGGCAGGGCTGAGCACACAGGTGTCAAACGAGCATAAGGACAGTCTTGAGGAGCATGCCCGCGAGTGGGTGCGCAGGGAGTTCAACAAACCGGGTAATGTGTTTCTCCATACTGTCCACAGGCTGGACAGGCCTGTGAGCGGTGCTGTTCTGTTTGCCAGAACCGACAAGGCTCTTTCCCGTCTGAATGCTTCCTTGAGGGAGAAAAAGGCGGAGAAGATTTATCTTGCCGTTATTCAGGGCAACCCTCCTCAGGAGAGCGGAACCCTTGTCCATCACCATTCACACGGTGATTTTAAGGCAAAGATAACCCCGAATCCGCACAAGGGTTCCAAGATCGCAGTTCTTGAATATGAGCGTATCGCAAAAATGAACGGATTTTCACTCCTCAGGATACGCCTTGAAACAGGAAGATACCACCAGATCCGTGCTCAGCTAGGCTTTATAGGCTGTCCGGTAGCCTGCGATACGAAATACGGCAGCAGACTGAAACCTGAAAATGAATCAATAGCCCTCCACCACCGGGAGATGAGTTTTATACACCCCACACTGGGAAGTGAGATCTCGGTCACTGCGGATATACCGTCCTTTTATCCGTGGAATATTTTCCGTGAGTTACTCCGCTCTTAATCTTACTGATTTTCAATAAGACTTTTCAGCAAAACAGAAAACCTAGTAAATAAATATTATTATTATCTTTTGCATCAATAATATAGCTATGCCTATCGAAATGTGCCCGGAAACAGCGGTAAAGCTCAAGTAAAACCGTGTTTTTTATAACGCTGTTCCTGTCCTTTACCCTAAAATGACCTATGCTCCAAACCCTGTGATAACATATGTTTGCTAATCATTGAAATACTTATGAATATGCGGATTTTTGTATTTTCAATAATTTCGGCATATCATTTCCAAAACGCAGTATCTTTATTGACAACACAGATTAGATCTTTTAGTCTAGATGGAAACTAGGAAATATAACCTTCTGTTTTAATTTCTTTTATTTAAAAAAACTGGAGTGGATGATGAGAATATTTTTCTTATTTACCATCATGGCTGTCGGCATTCTGTTCGGCACGCTTTCCGCACATGCTGCGTCCATGGTTCCGGACGATGAAAACTGCATGATGTGTCACAAGTATCCCGGTCTCAGCAGGGTCAGCGACGAAGGATATTTAAGACAGTTCTACGTGGATTCCGACAGGTATGCCCACTCCGTACACACAAAGGTCAAGTGTACGGGATGTCACACGGACATTAAGGAAATACCTCACAAAGAAGCCAAGATCGTAGACTGTGCAACCGAATGCCACATAACAATGGGTGATTCGGCCAAACCCTTCTCTCACAAAAAAATCGTGGAAGAGCTCAAAGGCAGCATTCACAATGTTGATAACGAACACGTGAATGCCCGCATTGCAGAGGATTTTCCCACCTGTACCGACTGTCACAGCAACCCCACTTACCGTTTCATAACTGACGATGTAAGGGATGTGCACGATGCCAGAAGTCAGGACAAAATCTTCCAGAAATGCAGTGTCTGCCACGATCAGGATCCTTCTTACAAATACTATTTCAACCACGTAACCCACAGAATCAAAAACCTCTCCGCCAGCGAAGATGTTGTTAAAACATGCAGCAAGTGCCACTCAAGGGACGACATGGCGGAAAAACACAAGCTGAAAAACGCGGCCAGCACCTATCTTGACACCTTCCACGGAAAGGCGGTTGAGTTCGGTATGGAAAATGCGCCCACTTGTATCGACTGCCACGTGAGAGACGGACAGTCCGTTCACAAGATACTCAGCCATAAAAGCCCCGACAGCGCCACTTATGTGGAAAACAGGTACAAGTCCTGTGAGGGTGAAGGATGCCACGCGAACACCACTAGGGAGTTCGGTCTGATCAGAATGCACGTTGTGATCGATAAAGACCTCTACCCCATTGAGTTCTGGGTGGCTCTTGCTTTCACCGTACTTACCCTCGGCGTGTTCTTCATGCTTCAGGGTCTTATGATTCTCGAACTCATCAGGATAATGTTCCCGAAACTGAGTTTCAGACGTAAGAAAAACGGTTAAGAGCGGGGGTGACAGAAATGAAAGGATTACCATTAGTTAAAATAAAAAACGGCGAAAAACACTACCTGAAACTCACTCAGAACCAGAGAGTTCAGCACCTGTTTATCATGGTCACGTTCATACTCCTCGTGGCTACGGGCTTCCCGCTTAAGTTCCACTTCTACCCATGGGCAAAACCCATGATAGAAATGTTCGGCGGGCTCCACGTAACAAGGCTCATCCACAGGGTGTGCGGTGTTATCATGGTGGCTCAGTTCTTCTACCACTGGTACTACCTGTTTAAGAACATGGCAGTAAACTACATCATACCGGCTAAAAAAACCGGAACCTTCTCATGGGGCGAGTTCGGCAATTTTGTCTACTACTCACCCATGTGCCCCCGTAAGAAGGATGCGCAGGATATAGCGGCGTTCATAAAATACGCTCTCTTCATAAGCGATGATATGCCCAAGCACGAGAGATTCCACTGGAGAGAAAAGTTTGACTACTGGGCGGTGTTCTGGGGTATTCCCGTTCTCGGCCTCACGGGTCTTTTCCTGTGGTTCCCCGTATGGGCTACAACATTCCTTCCCGGCTGGGCGGTGAACATCAGCTACATTGCCCACTCTGACGAGGCTATGCTTGCCGTCAGCGTTATCTTCATATGGCACATGTACAACGCTCACGTTAACTACGACAAGTTCCCCATGTCGCCTCTGTTCATGACAGGCTATCTGCCTGAGCATCTCATGAAGCATGAGTACTACATGGAGTGGGCGAGGATAAACCGCATAGTGGAGAAAGACCCTTCACGTCTTCTTGACCTTGATAAGGAGAGGGAAGCTGAAATGCTTACCAATCAGGAAAAAATAGAGCTCATAAGAGAGCAGATCGAATTTATGAAGGAAAGCACCACCGGCGGCAAATACAACAGGGGAGGTTCTCACCATGAGTAAGCAGAGACCCGCTTTTGTAAGATATTTATACTGCCTGGCAGGGATAGCGTTCCTTGTATACTCCACTTATATAGTGTTCATACTCGTTATGCACATATGGCATCACACCCCCCACGGTGAAGCCCACGCGGACAGCCTCAGCAAAGAGGACAGGCTGTATCAGGAAATGCTGAAAGGGGTAGATGCCCAGAACGCAGGCCTTGCGTACAAGGATATAAGCCAGATCCACAAGCTTTATGATTTCCACAAGTCAGAGGCAAAAGGCGTCACAGACAGCCGCAACCTCTGTGTTTCCTGCCACGGGGACGTACCCCACGACAAGAAAAAGGAGATCAGGGCTTTCCTCAATATGCACGCTTACTTCATGGCATGCGAAACATGCCACGTTAAGAGCGAAACTCCCGGTGACCATAAGTATGTCTGGTATGACAAGGTTACAGGAGATGAAAAGCCCAGCATAGACCCCGGCTTCTTCCTTGAGGACACTCCGTATAAACTCATGCCCCTTAAAAGAGGCGGAACAGAGCCCAGAGTGTTTGACGCTGAGCCTATGAAAAAATATGTCAGCGAGTTCAAAAGCAAGGTCGGTGAAATGGTTCCCGCTGCGAAGAGCGCTTCTCTGAAAGTGATTCACAGACCCATGACAAAGCTTGAGGACTCAGTTAAATGCAACGAGTGCCACAACCCCAACGTAAACGAAGCTTACCTTCCTCTTAGGGAGATCGGCTACACGGACAGAAGGATGGCGCAGATAGTCGGAAACGAGGTTGCAGGCATGATCGACAGGTATAAGGAATTTTACATACCGAACTTCCTGAAACCCAGCGAGGAAAACTAAGTGAGACTCTTACTTGCGGTAGTAATAATATTTTCGGCAATAACACAGGGGCACGCGCTGGAGATCAGCGCGTCCCTTCTGTATAAAGTCACATCCGGAAAACAGGCAACTCCGGCTGACGTTGTAATCGAATCAGCAGATACAGCCGGAATATACGACGCCTTTAACGGAAGCTACACCATCTACAGAAACGGCAGTGCCGTTTCCTCCGTTAAAAAAGAATTCCTTAAAGGCGGCAACTGTTTTGTCAAGAACGGCAACTACTATCTTTACTGCAACAATAAAGGCAATTCTCTGGACATGCTCTCCCCTAAGTTTGAGGTTTATTCCTCAGCAAAGCTGGCTGTTTTCGACCCGACAGATGTTGCGGTCAGCGGCGGCTATGCTTATGTGGCGGATAATGACAACCACAGAATAGTCAAAATTGACCTTGCTGAGGCAAAGGAAGCTGCAAGTGCGGGAAAATACGGCAAGGAGCGCCTCCAGTTCTGGTATCCCTACGCCGTTGCCTTCAATCAGGCAGGTCATCTTCTTGTTTCCGAAGTTCTCAACACAAGAATACAGAAAATCACAAAGGAACTGAAATTTTACGAATTTATCGGCGGCTGGGGTATCAATCAGGGGCAGTTCTACCGCCCCACAGGCATAGCCCTCAAGGGTGATAAGCTGCTCGTTGCCGACGGATATACGGGTCTCATACAGTATTTCGATAAAGACGGAAAATTTGCGGGCGTTCTCACTGATACAAACGGCAAAAAGCTGAAATTCGGTTCCGTGACCCATATCAGGGTAACCGGAAGCACACTCGCCGTGGTGGATGCCTTTGAGAAAACAGTATTCATTTTTCAGTTAAAGGAGAAAAATTGAGAAGTCTGTTGTTTTTACTCACAGCCCTGATATTTTGCTCTTTCAGCGCAGAGGCTCAAAAAGAAAAACTGAACCCCGATTCCTCAAAGGAATGCTCCATTTGTCACTATGAATGGATGCCTGAATTTCTCTTTGACCTCAAAGGAACGCCGCTGGTCGAATTTCAGAAGGAAAAAGTGGTCGCCACCGAAAGAATGTGCTTCTCCTGCCACAACGGAACAGTGGGGGACAGCCGCATTAAAATATGGACAGGTGACGTTCACAAGCTCGATAAAATCCCCGCGCATATGTCAATCCCCGGCAATCTTCCGCTTAACAACGGCAAGATTGACTGCCGTACCTGCCACTCAGCACACTCAACAGGCGCGCCAAGGGATGAGGGTGTTGAAAAAAGCGTATTCTTAAGAATGGAAAATGCCAATTCAGAGCTTTGCAAAGCCTGTCATAAGGATATAGGCTCCGCAAAAATGGGCATAACCCACCCCATGAGCCCTGTTAAGGAAAACAGGGATGAAATAGCTTCAAGGATACATAAGCTTGACGGCAAACTCGGCGCAAAAGGCGAGGTAATCTGCCAGAGCTGCCACACGCCGCACTCACCCAAAGAGGAGAAGCTCCTCATTAACTACAGAAACCATTCGGAACTCTGTGCAACATGCCACCTTGACAAGGTAAGCGACGACAAGGATCACAACTACCTTAAAGGCATGCTGAACCACCCGATTAACATAAAGCAGGACAATGCCACTCAGGTGAGCAAGATCAAGGCCGAGGGCGGCTCATACGGCATAGGCAACGAAGTGATATGCCTTACGTGCCACTCCGTCCACAAAGCCAAGACAGAGACACTGCTCCTGCGGAGCAACACCGACAACTCGCTTTGCTTTGTCTGCCACGAAAGGCAGAAAACAGTGCTTGATTCCAAGCACGACATGAAAACAGTGAAAGGGTTCGTCACCAAGGACGGCAAAACCGCACAGCAGAAAGGTACATGCGAAAGCTGCCACGATCCCCACGGATGGTCGCTGGCTCTGCCTAACACTAATGACGATATGATCACCAAAGGATGCATGAGCTGCCATAAGGAAAAAGGGTTCGCAAAGGAGAAAATCATTTCCTCCACAATGTTCAACCACCCGGTGGGCAAGGACATCAAGGCGGATATGAAATCATATGAAAAACTCCCTCTTTTCGGCGAGGTAAAAAAATTCTTCACTGAAATAGGCGGCGATAAATCCAAACAGAGAATGGTAACATGCGCCACCTGCCACGATGTGCATTCCAAGGATAAAAACTTCCTCAGAGTGGAGGCTGTAAACGGCGCCCTCTGCATAGTCTGCCATGATGAAAAGAAAATGGTGGAAAACACTCTCCACGGTAAAGAGAAGCTGAAAAACGGCTGCCTTGACTGCCATAAGGTGCACAACAGCACCAACAAGCGTCTTCTTGTCAAAAAAGAGGATGACGGCTGCACGGACTGCCACAAACCCGGCGGAAGCGCGGAGAAGAAGGTGATCGGAGCGCACTCTCACCCTGTGAATATGAAAACCAAGGGTAAGGTTGACGAGCGCTTTAAGCTCACCGATGAAACCTTCACATGCACAAGCTGCCACGACCCGCACAGGCCTTCCAAAAAAGGCAAAATAGACAAAGATTTCCTGCGGGGTGATTTCGGTGACTTCGATGACTTCTGCTCAGCATGCCACGAAGGCAAGAAAGAGATAGCAGGAACAGACCATGATATAAGGGAGAAGGACAAGGCGGAAGCTCCCGTATGCGCCCAGTGCCACAGTGTTCATAATGCCAAGACCGACGGCAATATTATGACCCTCGAATACGCATACAAAACCAAGGACGACTACTGCTATGTCTGCCACAATGAAAAAGGCTCCGCGTCCAAGAAAACAGTGCATGACGGACACAAGCTCGGCAAGATAGAAGCACATGAGAAATACGGCAAGTTCCTCACAGAAAAGGACGGCGGGTATTACCTGTACTGCTCAGGCTGCCACACTGTTCACCAGAACGGCCCCAAAAAAGGCGAGGAAGGAACCTTCCGTAACAGCTTCCTTAACAAAGAGCTGATGAAGGACGGCAACTTCTGCCAGAGCTGCCACAGCGATAAAAAGGACTTTGCCAAGTCCAAGCACAATGTTGCCAACTTTGAGAAGCACGTATCTGAATTTGCCAAGGCAAAGGATGAAGGAAACTCCTGCGGTGCATGCCACATGGTGCACAACAGCGGATATTTCCTCTTTGACAAAGCCTTGGGAACAGATTTTGAGAAAATCTGCAAAAGCTGCCACAGTGAGGGAAAAGCGGCGGAAAAAACAAAAATTACAACAAGCCACCCGACAAATGTTAAACTTAAAAAGGAAATTGATATTTACCTTCTTGATGGAAAAATAGTATGCTCTACATGCCACGATGTACACGGGGCCGTTAAGGGTATGGTGAGAGACACCGGCGAAAGCAATATGTGCCTTGCCTGCCATGCGGATCAGAAACCTGTTGTATACTCGGAGCATAACCTCGCTAAGCTGGACTACATGACCGAAAAAGTCAGACAGACAGCGGAAACCAACGCGTGCTATGTCTGCCATATGCCTCATAATTTCCACAAGGACAACAGACTTATGTGGGCTTTTGAGCAGGGCAGAAAATCAGTATTCGCGTTTGAAATGTGCGGCGACTGCCATAAGAAGGACGGCTACGGCTACAAAAAAATCCCGGAAGTCACCGCTCATGACAGGATATTTAAAATATTCCCGTACAGGGAGCAGTACAAAGCTTTCCTGTATGATGACGGCGGCAAGGTATCTGCGGAAGGTTCTATAACCTGCCAGACATGCCACGACCCGCACGTTTGGAAAAAGGGAAGCACGGAGGCAGCCTACAATGTGGACGGAACTGATAAAGACAGTTTCCTGAAGCTTGAAGTAAAAGACAAATTCTGCAGGGTATGCCACGGCGATTTGACGGAGGAACTCTTCTCCAAATATCATGACAAGGCGTACAGACAGGGCAGAAATAAAAAAATAGGCGAATCCGAAGTGCTCAGGAACCTGTTCATTATACAGCAGAACCTGCAAAAACTTCAGGGTAAGTAAATGCTTTCATTTTCAGTTATGAGAAACACTTTTTTTGCTGCGGCGCTCTCAGCGGCTGTTTTTTCAGCTGCCGGCGCCCATGCTGCGGATGCCGGAAGCGCGCTTCAGGCCGCTTCCGCTGCGGAGCCCGTTTTTTCGGCCGTTTCAGAGATTAAATCTCCCCATGGCGGAAAGGCGGTGCTGTTCTTTGATCATACCAAAAGATTCGATCTCAATATTCTTGCGGAATACCTCAAGGACTGTAAAGGTTTTGAAGGGGTGAAGTGCTTCTGCGCCGATGTCTCCGGTGCGGATAAAAAAACGCTCACTTCATTTTTTGAAAAGTCCGACAGCAAGGCCTGTATATACAGGGCGGCTCCCGATGCGGATGCGCCCTACATGGTTTTTGCCAGAGAGGGTAAGCCCGCCGGAGTGATCGGTAAGGACGGCAGTTTTGCCTCGCTTACGCCGGTGTATCTCTCCTACCTCGCAGGCAAAACAGATGAAGCCAGACTGGCAGAAATGATTGATGCTGCGGAAAAGGCTGAAAACTATAAAAAAATCGTTCCTCGTATGAATCTGGTGCTGATGCTTGCCAAAAAGGGCGAGCTTGGAGCAGCAGTACACGAGATGGACAAGGTTAATGCCGCCGAACTGGATGACAAGGGCAAGCTTCTGCTGGGGCAGACCTATCTGCGTCTGAAAGCGGCTGAGCGCGCCTATGAGGTTTTCTCCTCCTGCACGGACAGCACAGAATGTATCCTTTACAGCGGAATAGCGTCTTACCTTAAAGGCGACAGCGATAAAGCCCTGCAAATTCTGAACGGTGTCAAAGACCGTTATGAGGATAAGAACAAAGTCAATTATTACCTGAAAAAAATATATGAATCACGAGGGGACAGTGCACATGCTGAAGAGATTCGGTTGCCGGAAAATTATAATATTGGTTCTGAGTAGCTTTTTCCTGCTCACCCCGCAGGCTTTTGCTAAACTGGACATAATTTTCCCGATCACTAATAAAGTGAAGTCTGTCAGCGACATACATATCATCGGAAAGTCATCGGTTAAAGATCCGGTAACTATTGAGATAAACGGTGTAAAAAGTGTCAAGAAGCTCATTGAGTCGAAGAATGCGAACGGCGAGAATTTTTATATGCTCATGACCATTCTCAAGCTTAATCCGGGCGATAACACTATTGTTATTTCGCAGGGAAAGGATGTGAACACTGTGCAGATAAACAAGGTTAACTCCCCGACCACTATCAGTGACTGGACCGAAGGCTACATGAACTTCCACAGCAGTGACAGAAGAGAGATATGTCTCAACTGCCACAGATTTCAGGATCTCAATGACTGTGTAAACTGTCACCGGGACAAATTCATGGGCACATGGGTGCACGCCCCTGTTAAACAGGCTAAATGCTTTGAGTGTCATGAAAAGGACAACAACCTTATCCCGCAGGAGCCGTTTTCCGAAACCTGCCTCAAATGCCATAACAATTTCAGCATACAGATGAAGCCCGCTCAGTATGTACACGGCCCCGTCGCAGCAGGATTCTGCACAATATGCCATTCACCGCACAAATCCACGGATAAAACCCATCTCAGGAAACCCGTGAACGAACTCTGTGACGGATGCCACGCCTCAAGCGAACTCGGCTTTAACTACCATCAGAAAAGCTACATCAAGTTTCACCCTGTGGATAAAGTGTTTATGCCTAAGTTCAACAAAACTCTGGACTGTGCGGACTGCCACACACCGCACTTTTCAAACGATCCGCTCCTGCTCAGTACGGATAAAGTAAGCAAAGAGCAGCTATGCGCAAAATGCCACAGCGAAGAAAACACGGCTGAACTTCTTAAGGTTCTTACAGATAAGCACAATGCAGAAGGCAAGTGAAGATTGACGAGGATAACATATGAAATTTATTAGACTCCTATTGATTATATTAAGCGCAGCTTATATCGGAGGATGCGGCGGAAGTGACCATATAAAACCTTCCGTTGACACAGAGACAAGAACAATCGTCACCGCCGCGGTATCGTCCGACGGAACGCTCAGCTATACAGGCACGGGGCTTTTCGAGGGCTTTTCCGTTACGGCCAGCGTTCCTGCAATGGCGGGCAGAACAGCATATATAGAAAGAACTGATTCTGCCTATGTGAAAGACGGATATACAGCTCTTTCACCCGTGTTCTCAGTCAGGTTCACAGATGAAGTCTCTTCTTCCGCCCCCGCTGCCATATATGATGCAGTAGTCACCATACCGTACACTCTGTCCGGCACAGCTACGGATGCCAACACAGTTTTCCTTGCAATCCTGAACAACAGCGCCGTTATTCAGTCCTCAACAAAACCCGCGGCGGGGATTATACGCGCCTCCACCGACATTCCGCTCAGCTTCTTTGCGGGCTACCTGAATGCGGCTGAGATTCCATCGTCAAAAAAATTCATTAAACTCCTTTCCAAAAGCTACAGAGAGGCTTTTGCAGACAATGAATACTTCACAGATCCCTCCAATATACAGAACCCTGACATAATAAGGGGAACTTCGAATGTTCAGCCCGGCGAGAAAGTCGCGATGGATATAGATGCTGCCGCATTCGGGGACGACATACTTAATGTGGTATGGACAGTGAAAAAACCTGACGGCTCATCGGTTGCCCCCTCAATTTCAGGCAGCAGCGCCATGTTCATCCCCGACACGTTCGGCAGCTACACAGTAAGCGCAACAGTGACCGGAAGCATAAAAACAGCATCCGAAAGCCTTGAAATAAAAGTCTACGGATATTCATACGATAAAAACAACAACAGGTCCTACTGCCTCCTTTTCTGTCACAACGGTTCCGTAACCGCACCTGAGTACAAAGACAGATACGGCAGGGAGATAATGAGAGATCTCCAGTCCGTCTGGAGCGCAAGCGGCCACGCCGGAGCATACAACACCGCAGTAACCAACGCCAACAGCACTGAATGCGCAGTATGCCACGGAACAGGAAATTTCTTTGCTGACAGAAGCGGCAACGGAACAGACGACTATCCCGCAGTTTACGGTTTTGATGATACAATGACTGTCAATACAAATGCCTCCACCGCCTCCGCGCATCTTAAAGGAGTCACCTGTGAAGCATGCCACGGACCCACAGCGACCTATATAGGCGGCCTGAGCGGAACTATCAGGTTCATGGGACACCCGGAAACAACATCCTTCGCCTCCGGTGTGTGCCTCACCTGCCATGACACAGGCAAGAGCGGCGGCCACTTCGCAGAGTTTTATAACTCAACAGGCAAAAGCACACATGAAAATGCCCATACGGTATCAAACTCCATCGTTGTGACAAATGAGGCCTGCTTCAAGTGCCACAGCGGAGAAGGAGCCCTCGGAATGATATTCGGCGTGGATATAACCCGCGACAAGACAGATAAAATCAGCGGAATCACCTGCAACGTCTGCCATGACCCCCACGGGGAAGGCGGACACAACGCACAGCTTAGGGTTTCCGGCAGTCATACGCTCACGCTGTACAGCGGCAGTGTAACTGTCAGCGCGGGAGACGGTAAAATATGCTACATGTGCCACAACACGAACGGAGCCGGAATAGGCACTGTTCCCCACAACGCTCAGGCGGAGATGTTTGAGGGCAAGGGCGGCTGGACATACGGCGAAACTCCCAACCTTACCACGGCTCACAAAGCATTGCTTGACTGCGCAGACTGCCACATGAACAGGGATGCGGGCAAAACCCACAGCATGACCATGAGCGAAAACAGAAGCGACAGGATCGCATACTGCAACGATTCATGCCATGCGGGAGTCACGGCTGATGCTGACGGCAGATACGACTATCTGGGCAGAACAGCGGGTGTCAGAACACTTATGAACACGCTTAAAGAGCGTATAAACACCCTCGCGGGACGTGCTTCCGGCAGTGAAATATCCGCATCTTACAGCGTAACAGGCAACACTGCCCTTACGGATGCGCTTAACCGCGCCGCGTATAACTACAACTTTATAATTTCGGATAAAAGCTTCGGTCTGCATAACTACCGTTACGCAACGAGACTGCTGGAGCTCTCGATAAACGACCTTACTTCATTTTAATTTCAGGAGAACAGAGTGAAACTTTTAAGGGGATTTTTAATTTTTGTTCTTTTAGCGGGAGCAGTGCAGAGTGCACACTCATTCGGCATTGAAGGCTCTTTCTCTACTTCTTATGAAAGCTCCGAGGAAAAAGGGGGGAAGACGGAAGGAACATGGGAAAATACGCTGATACTTGATAATGTTAAGCTTATCAATCCTTACCTCGGTTTTAATTTCCACGGAACATATTCCGAGGAGGAGGGGGAAAGCTTCACGGACATCTACTCGGCCTATCTTGAGTTCACCAGCTTTGAAAGGGCTCTTGAAATCAAGCTCGGCAGATTTTCCTTCATGGGAAACAGATTTCTCACCCTTGACGGTGCGGAAGCAACAGTCAGAACAGACTGGAGCTTCGGAGTGACGGCTTTCGGGGGTAAACCACAGCTTTTCAATACAGATGACAGAAAAATCAATATTGATGAAACTTTGCGTGATACTGGTGACAGGCTCTACGGGGGACGCATATTCCTCAACGGTGTTAAAAACTACTCAGGCTATGTTTCCTACTCCAAGGAGGAGGACGGCGACAGAACCATTCAGGAGCTTGCGGGAATCGGCCTCGGCAGGAGATTTGTATCTCTCAGGGACAAAACGGTTTTCCTTTCTCTTGACGGCAAGATCGACTACGACATGGAAGATAACGATATTTACAGGGGTATGGCAAGGGTTTATGCCCGCCATAAAAAGCTCGGCCTCATAGCGGACGCAACGAGAATCAGAGTTGAAGACGGCGCAGAAAGACATAGAAATCTTATTATATCTAACTTCTCCTCCGGCAAGGAGGACAGGTATTCATACACTGTGGAATACGCCCTGACCGACCACTACACCGTTTATCAGGGAACCACTCACGTTGTTCTCCTGAACAATTTCGGCGAATGGGTCACGGGAGACATCTATAAATTCGGCGCGAATGTGAACCACTTCAAAAGCCACGGCCTCACCTCAAATATTGAGGTGTACCTGTATGACGGCAGCGATTCAGAGGCAAACGGCGTAAGCTTCTCCCTTGACTGGAGCATACTCAGGGAACTGAGATTCTCCTTTGAGGCGGAGTATGTGGGGCGTTCTGAAATCAAAAACGGAACAGTCGGTATGGATAAGGAAGAGTCTATCTACTCCATATACGGCGAACTGGAGTATGACGTTATAAAAGACCTCACTCTGGGTGTTTACGCTGAGAACAACAGGGAAACCCGCTACCTGCCCGAAAACAGGTACGGTGTGAAAGCTACTTACAGCTTCTGACAAGTAATATAAATATACTGAGGAAAATAGATGAATAAGCGATTGACATGGTTTTTACTGGTTCTGCCGGTTCTTCTGTTCGGCTGTACGAAGTTTTACTACCAGTCCCCTTATGTGAAGTTCAACCATGAGCAGCACGTAAACATTCTGTTTGAACAGAAAAAGGACTGCTTCTACTGCCACAAGCTGCCCGATATAGAAACTTTTATCAATAAAGGAAGCGATTTCAAAATCGGCGCAGAGCTCAAGATAGACAACACATGCCACACATGCCACAAGGAGGAGATAACCAAGGTCGTCTCCGCTCCGCAAAACTGCTATGTGTGCCATGACAACCTGAAAACCATGAAGCCGGAAGACCACCTCACACAGTGGACGCAGATGCATGCCGTGCCCGCTGCTCTGGATAAGAAAAGCTGCGAAAGCTGCCACTCCGACTGGTACTGCGAAAGCTGCCACAGCAAACAATATTCTGCCGAAAGTTACAGACACCCCAGGGCATTTAAACTCAGGCACTCTGTTGAGGCTATGATGGATCCGGCATCCTGCGACAGCTGCCATAAGGCATCTTTCTGCATCGACTGCCACAGGACTAACTGAAAATGACAAAACCTATAACAGTAAAACGGGGTGAATCCGTGAGAGTTTTTATTTACTGCATTGTTTCTTTAATGATTCTGGCCTCAGCCTCAGCCTGCGGCAGCAACAGTTCCAGCAATTCTGCCGCCCAGAAAAATGCCATAGGGATACCTCAGCTTGTGGATTCCAAAAGCCACAGCGGATGGGAAAGGAAGGACTGTTCCCTCTGCCACCCTGCAAAGCAGCTTGATGAAATACACAAATACAACCCTGCGCTCCCTGCCAGCTTCAAAAAAGTCGGTGCGGGTGACATAGGCGCATGCCTCTACTGCCACGGAACAAACGGAATAAAAGATGTTACAGCGGAAAGCTACCAGTGTACTCTCTGCCACTCCAACCCGTCCATAGTTGCCTCTGCCGGTCTTTTCGGGGGGCACACAACTATGCACGACCTTGACAGTGACGGCAAAATAGGAAACTCAGATTGTGTGATATGCCACGAATACACTGATATGAATGGGAAAATCAGCCTCACCAGAGATTTCAGACAGGGTGCGGCGGCATACAGCACAAAAACGGAATTCTGCCTGAACTGCCATGACGGAAACGGAGCCTTCGGCATTACACCGCCTTCACTGGCTTTTGACGGTGATTTCACAAATATATTCGACACATTCAGAGGCATAGCCGGGCAAACCTTCACTGCTGATATTCACGGAGTAAAGGACGGCCTCGGACAGACATTCGGCCAGTTCCGCCCCGGCGCTTCCTATACATCAGCGATGGAAGTTGGCTGCACACATTGCCATGATGTGCATACATCCGACAACTCATACCTGATAACCCAGTCCGGCGACAGTGCGGAAGACGCTGATTCTGATGCGTTCAACGCACCTGTGAGCGTTCAGGGAAATAACTTCACTGAGCTCTGCGCCCTCTGCCACATGAGCCCTGACGGAGCAGTAACCGGCAACGGACTTCAGGAGGTTGTACACCCCAGCGGCTATGACTCCAACTGCACAAACTGCCACTACCACGGCGCAGGCTATGGGGATAAGACAAACCTTTTTTAATTGGTCAGCAGATTGTTCTTTTATTGATATGACCTTAACTTCAATTTTATGAAATCTGTATAAAAGCCCTCTGAAATAATTTCAGAGGGCTTTTTCAGTATCAGTTCAGGGATTCTTCACCTCTTCGGAGTGCTGAATAATCCGGGAAATCCTCCCCAACCCTCCTTTTGCGAAAGGAGGGAGTTTTCTTTCTATTTTCCATTGCTTCTTTTACTGCGGCGCGAGCGTGTGTATGAATCCGGCAGGATGCACGGATTCATACAGTAAAACAGAGCGCAGAAACGAGATGCGGGGAAAGTACGCTCCCATGGATGGGAGCGCGCCGTGCGGAGCGAAGCCGTGTTTATCACGGCGCGAGCGTGTGTATGAATCCGGCAGGATGCACGGATTCATACAGTAATAAAGAGCGCACGGATTCATACTATAAAAAAAAGAGGGCAGATTTGCTGTCTGCCCCCTTTCTTCGGGTCACTCCCCTTACATACAGGAGTGCGGGTTGCGGGATGATGATGAAGGGAAAGCCCGGAGGCTTCCCCGAAAGTTTCTGAAAGTTATTTCATTTCAGTCTGAGTCTGGTTGTCAGCGGGTTTTGTTTCTTCTTTGTCGCCTGCGAAAGCAGCTACGCTTGTTACAACCATCATGCCGAGTACAAGTACAGTGATAAGTTTTTTCATTTCTTCCTCCGAATAAGTTAGTTGCATTATATAAAGCAGGATATGTGCCAATTACCATCAGGCTGTATATATGTTTGATATTAAAGCGTTAATTGTATTAATGTCTTTTTCAGCAAACATATGAAGTGTATGGATTATCCTTCATATATTTCTGTGTGTTCTGTATTAACGGCAATTTGCGGCGTATGGAAAACCATACATAAGCTTAAACAGATAAAGTCGTTTACCTGCAAATAATTATGAGAACAGAAGAATTAAATTGCCTGTTGTGAGTCCATTTACACTGTGGTAGATTAAGGCATGAAGCTGACAGGCATATTCGGCAGGCTCGCCCTGACAAACCTCATCCTTCTGGTGCTTATTTCTTATTTCATAATCTACGTATTTCATAAAACCGAACAGATTCACAGGATTCTTCATGAGGTTACTGCCGTTCACCTTCCTGTTATGGCAGCGGCGGATAAGCTTTCCGCATCTGTGCTGAGAATGAACGAGTTCAGGCTGAAATATCAGGTTACGGCAGATAAAGACTTCTTCGACAGATTCAGCGGTTTTAAAAGCGAGGCGGACGAGGTTAACGCTCACCTTGCCGAAACTGTTATGGGTAAATCAAAATCAGATATTTATGACAGGGTTAACGAACTCTACACCGCATTTGCCGAAATGTCCGCGGCGCAGATAAGCGGCAGGGAACGTGATTACGCCGGAACAAACAGGGAAATTGAGGATATTTCCTCCAAACTTACCCAGCAGATAAAACTGCTTAAAGACACTGCCGATTCCGAATGGCGCAGTAAGCTTGAGCGCTCCAGCCGCATGGTGGAGAGGGTTCTGCACAGGTCGGTTCTGTTTATGGCTGTCTGTATTCTAGGCGCGGCTGCCGTTGCCTTCTTTAATACCCGCACCATAGCGCGCCCGCTGCAAAGACTCGGCGAAAAGACCAATGAGGTCGCAGCTGGCAGATTCCCCGACAGGTTCTCCCTCAAGGCTCCGTATGAGATAGAGAGGCTCGCATCTGACTTTAATATAATGATAGCAAGGCTTAAGGAGAGCAGAGAGCAGAAGGAGGAGTTTGTCAGCAATGTTTCCCATGAGCTCAAAACACCGCTTTCATCCATTAAGGAAGCAGCGCAGATGCTCAGGGAGGGCGCGTTTGAGAGTGACCCGGAAAGCTCACGCAGGCTCCTTGAGATAATAGATACTGAATCAGAGCGCCTCATAGCCTCCGTGAACGGCATTATTGAGATCTCAAGGCTTGATATAAACGATGTCCCCTATGAGATGCAGCGCTGCAAAGTCGGCCTGATACTGAGGGATATTGCCAGAAAGACCGCACCCATAGCTTCCGGTAAAAAAATTAATGTGACACTGGATATACCGGACGATCTGCCGGATGTTTACGCAGATGCTGAAATGATAGGCCGTGCGGCGGAAAACCTCATAGGCAATGCACTGAAATATACTGCGGAAAGCGGGGAAATAAATATCAGCGTGAAAAAAACGGATGAACGCCTGCTTCTGGTATCTGTCAAGGATAACGGAAGAGGAATAGCTGAGGCGGATCTCCCGCACATATTTGAGCGCTACAGAAGAGGGCGCAATCAGCAGGGCGATGTCAAGGGAACCGGGCTGGGGCTTGCCATCACCAAAAAGATAATTTCCCGCCATGGAGGAGAAATATGGGCAAACAGCAGACCGGGGAAAGGAAGCGAATTTCTTTTCACTCTGCCGCTCTCTTTCTGATTTTTTCACTGCTCGGCTGCTCGCCCGCAGCAAAGGAGAATGTAGGAGAAAGCTGCATGCTTTTCTTGAAACTCGGTGATTATGAGGGAGTTATGACTATGCTCGACAGAGCGGAAGATATAAAGGAAGATGAAAAACTATTTATGCGGGTTCTGGTGGTTTCAGATCCCGGAAGTCCGTATTTCAGCGCTGAGGATGTGAAGGTTTATGCAGACACTCTCACAAACCTTTTTCCTGAGAGCCCGTACACAGTGCAGGCATCAGTGGTGGCGGGGCTGATGGGAAAGTATGCCCGATCCGCTGCTGAGGCGGAAAATCTCAATATCCGGCTGCATGAACTGAGCGACAATATTACCGAAAGGGAGATGGAAAACAGCTCTCTGAAAGAGACTGCTGAGGAGTACCAGCATATTAACTCCGAGCTCCGCAGGGAGAACGGAAGGCTGCTTGCTCAGGAAAGAAGGCTGAGGCATGAGCTTGATGAGATGAAGGCGAGGCTGGAGGCGATCAAGGAGATAGACCTGAAAATCAAGCAGAGCAGGGAAGGCGGGCGTGAATAGGGTTCTGGCTGTTGACGATGACCCCAACCTGCTTGAAATAATAAGACTGAGGCTCAAAAGCTCCGGCTTTGAGGTTTCCACGGCGGACTGCGGTGATGCGGCGCTCAGGCTTCTGGAAAAAGAGGTGTTTGATGCGGCTGTGCTGGACATGAAGCTGGAAGGTGAGACCGGGCTTGAAATATTTGAGAATATAAAAAAGGCGGATTCCGAGCTTCCGGTAATTTTTCTCACAGCATACGGAACAATAGATGAAGCAGTGGAAGCCATGCGCCGCGGCGCATTCGGCTACCTGACAAAACCCTTTGACCACAGGGAGCTTGTGATTCAGGTGGAGAAAGCGGTTGAGAAGAACAATCTATCCCGTGAAAACCTCCGCCTGCGGAGCATGCTCCGTGAAACGCTTATAGCCGGAAACATCATCGGCCGAAGCGAAAAAATCCGCAGACTCAATGAGCAGATCCTCCTCGCCGCTGGCAGTGATGCCAGTGTGTATATTCAGGGGGAATCTGGCACAGGCAAGGAGCTTGTGGCGAAGATGCTGCACCTGAGCAGCGCGCGCAAAGACAGGCCTTTTATCGCCATAAACTCGTCCGCCATCCCCGAAAGCCTTATAGAAAGTGAGCTTTTCGGCTATGAGAAGGGAGCGTTCACCGGGGCGAACCGCAGAAAAAAGGGTTTCTTTGAGCAGGCGCAGGAGGGCACACTGTTTATGGACGAGGTATCGGAGATGCCCCTTTCCATGCAGGCAAAGCTGCTCCGTGTGCTTGAAAACAGGGAGGTTTACCCTCTGGGGAGCGAAAAGAAGATCAAGCTTGATATAAGGCTGGTTTCCGCCTCCAACAAAGACCTCACCGAGGAGATAAAGAAGGGGACATTCAGAGAGGACCTCTTCTACCGCATACATGTAATACACCTCCGCATACCCCCGCTGCGTGAGCGCAGGGAGGATATTCCCCTTCTTGCCGGGCATTTTATCAAAATGTATTCGGGCAGATACGGCCGCAAGGCGGAGCACCTGTCACCTCAGGCGTTTGAGAAGCTGATGACATATGACTGGCCGGGGAATGTGAGGGAACTGGAAAACACAGTGGAGAGTGCGGTTGTCCTTACCACAGGCACGGAGATCAGCGCGGATGCTGTGCGTCTTTCCTCAGACACAACTGCGCTGCAAAGCTACAAGGAAGCCAAAAGGGAGTTTGAGCAGCGCTACGCCAGAGAGCTTATGGAAATAAGCAAAGGGAATGTCAGCAAGGCTTCACGGATGGCAGATGTCTACAGGGCGGATCTGTACGAACTCCTCAAGAAATACTCCATAGACCCCGAAAGTTTCAGATAAGCGAAATCATCCTGTCCGCTATGAGCAGCAGAAAAAATGAAGCAATTGATATGTTCAGTATCATAAATGCCTTATCAGTATCTGCCCGGAACCTTAAAAAGAGAATATAGGTGGCTGCGGCGAAAGCGGCGTGGATGAAGTAAACAGGTTTGTTCAGATAAATCCCCGCGGGAATAGCAAAAAAGAGGGATGTCGCGTAACCGGACATCCATACATTTATGAATTTCCGTGTTTTCAGTTCCCCGAATGTCCCCGTGAGAGTTTTGAAGCCCGCCTTTGCGTAATCCTCGGCGTATTTGAAGGATAAAAGCGCAAAATGCGGTGTCTGCCAGATGTAGAGTATGCCCGCCACAACAAATATCCGCATGTCAAAAGGGCTGCCCCCTGCGGCAAAAAAGCCGATTAAGGGCGGCAGAGCGCCGGAGACGGAGCCTGTCATAAGAGCGAACGGGGTCTGTTTCTTCATCGGGGTGTACAGAAAGTTATATACAAAAACCGCGGCGGCGCCTGAGGCGAAGAGAGGGATATTCTTCATTCGGAGAATGAGCGTAAACGCCACAGCAAGGATGATCGTGGCGAACATCAGCGCTTCCTCCGGTTTCATTCTGCCGGAGGGGAGAGGGCGGTCTTGTGTGCGCTCCATGAGCGCGTCCTCTCTGCGTTCCTGCCACTGATTAAGTGCGGAGCAGCCCGCAGCGAGCAGAACTGCCGCGAGAACACCGTAGAGGTGGTTTTCGCTGAGACGAGGAGAAAAAAGGCAGGCCCCCGCAAATGCGGAAAGGCCTACCAGAACAGTAACTTTAATTCTTATAAGTTTCAGATAATCGGTGTTCATTCATCCTTCAGTGTGCTGAAAAATTCGATGAGCGCCTTCATATCCTCATCGCTGAGGTCATATGAGGGCATCATGCCGCCGTCGTAGCCGTCCACGACATAATCATCCGGATTCTTAATTGAGTCAATGATATATCTTATGTCTGCGGTTACTTCGACCTTTTTGCCCATATGCTCAGCGGTGAGCTTTCTGTCTATCATGTTCTTAAAGCTGGGGCCGACTATCTCGCTGCCGTCGGTTGAGTGGCAGCCGAGGCAGCCTTCATTTTCGGCAATTTTAGCGCCCTTAGCCCCTTTCTTTTCCATGACCATGCCGCCTTCGAAGAACTCTATGACGGTTTCAAGCTCCTCAGCGGTCATTTCATCCGCCGGGGGCATCATGTCTTCATAGCCTTTCACAATCTGGGCTGCCGGGTCTTTTATGGCTTTTTTAAGGTACTCTCTGTCGGTTTTGACAGTCAGTTCCCTGCCGTTTTCAAGGACAGTCACATTGCGTCCGTACATATCCCTGAAACTGGGACCGACAATCTCACTTCCGTCCATCGAGTGGCAGTCAAGGCATCCGTGTTTTTCGAGAACAAGGAGTCCGCCGGGCTTTTCAGAATCCGCTTCGCCTGTTTCGACCCACTTTATGAATTCCTCTTTAGGAACAACAACAACCTTGGAAAGCATGTACGCATGCCTTGTTCCGCAGTATTCAGCGCAGAGAATGTCATACTGTGAGGCCTCGCCGCTGTTGAACCATGCATAGGTCTGCATTCCGGGAACAGTGTCCATCTTGATTCTGAATGCTGGCACATAAAAGCTGTGGATAACGTCCACAGAGGTCATATCAAGCTTAACGGGCGTGTTTTCCGGCACATAGAGCTTGTCGCTTGTGCGGCCGTCCTCATAGATAAACTTCCATGACCACATGCGCGCCTCGACCTTGACGATCATTGAATCGGCGGGAGCCTCTCTCAGCGCCTTGTAGCCTGTCCAGCCGAACCAGAACATGGCGAAAACCAGAATAGTGGGTATAACCGTCCACAGGGTTTCGGCTATGACGTTCCCTTCTATGTCGCTGGGAACGGGGTTTCTCTTTTTGCTGTAGCGGAAGAGGAACCATATTGTAACGGCGGTTATGAGAAACAGTATTGCGAATGACACGCCGAAGATGAACAGAAAAGCCTGATCAACCTTGTTTACGGCATCAACGAGATTATTTTCCATAGAACCGCCCCTTACCTGTATGCCACGTCAAGGAAGGTCATTCCTATGAAGATGGCGAGAATTAAAAAGCACATGAATACAATGATTTTTATGAATCTGTCCTCGTATTTCAGGTGCATGAAAAACAGAATTACAAACAGCGATTTCGCAGTCGCCAGCGCAAGCGCCACCACAACTTTAAAATAGCCGAAATCCACCCTTGTGGCTGCCACTGTGATAAAAGTGAGCAGAAGAAGCACAGCCAGAACCGCTGTGAGCAGCTTTACGCTGAGAATGTGACCGTTATGTTCCGACATATCAGACCTCCTTCTACAGAACCAGATAAAACAGCGGGAAGAGGAATATCCACACCAGATCCACTATGTGCCAGTAAAGCCCGGCGTTCTCCAGCTTAACAAAATCTTCCCTGTTGATGATGTCCCTTTTGAGGAAGTTCACCATGAAACCAAGCACTGTCATGCCTATGACTACGTGTATTCCGTGGAGCCCGGTCATGATGTAGTACAGCCCGAAGAATATGTTCTCCCCGTGGGGCAGTTCCGCCAGATGCGGGGAGGTGGGGTATATTCCGTGGCTGAATTTTGCTTTCCATTCAAAGAACTTGTTCACAAGGAACATGAGCGCCATAGCCATTGTGAGCCATGTGAAGAGTATGGCCTTCTTTTTATCCCCTCGCTGTATGAAGGAGATGGCAAGAGCCACAAAATAGCTGGACACAAGCAGAACAACGGTGTTCAGAGTGCCGATTACCACATCAAGCTCTTTCCCGCCGTCATGAAACTCCTGCGGGTACTTGGAGAGGAAAACCGCGTAAAGGACAAAAAGCCCGCCGAAGAGCAGCACTTCCGTAAAAAGGAAGAGCCACATGCCGAGCTTTGCGCCGTGGTAGTCTTTATGAACGTGGGTATTACTCATCTCTTGCTACCCCCTTATAGCTGTAGGGTTTGCCTGATGTATCCGGCTCCTTGTCAAAGTTGAGCAGAGGGGGAGGCGAGGGAACCTGCCATTCGAGGGTTGCAGCACCCCATGGGTTACGGCCGACTTTTTCGCCGCTTCTTATTCCTCTGTAGAGGTTAACGAACATAAGCACAATACCCACTGCCAGTATCCACGAGCCGACGGTGGAGATAAAATGCCCCGTCTGATACTGCGGCAGATAGTCGTAGTATCTTCTGGGCATGCCCTGAAGCCCTATGACGAAAAGTGGGAGGTACAGAGTGTTGAACCCGACAAAGAGGATGCCGAATGCCCAGTTGGCAATGTTTTTATTGTACATTCTGCCGTAGAACTTGGGCAGCCAGAAGTGCAGGGCGGCAAATAAACCGAAGCCTGTTCCGCCGAAGATTACATAATGGAAGTGGCTCACGACAAAGTAGGTGTCATGCACGTGAACATCTGTCCCTGCGGAGCCGAGCACAAGCCCTGTGAGGCCTCCTATGGAGAACAGGAATATGAAACCCAGTGCGTAAACCAGCGGAGGTTCTATCACTATGGAGCCTTTATATAGCGTTGCCACCCAGTTGAAAACCTTGATGGCTGACGGTATGGCGACTATGAATGTGAGCAGTGAGAATATCAGCACCGCCGTATCACTCATGCCGGAGGTAAACATATGGTGCGCCCAGACCAGCGAGCCTGCGAAGGCTATCATAAGGCTTGAGACCGCTATCGCCTTGTAGCCGAAGATGCTCTTGCGGGCGAAAACGGGGATAATATCGCTCACCACTCCCATAGCGGGGAGGATCATGATATACACCGCCGGATGTGAATATATCCAGAAAAGGTGCTGGTAAAGGATCGGGTCGCCCCCTTTGTTGGGGTCAAACAGGCCGACACCGAGCACCCTTTCCACAAAGATAAGCAGAACCGTTATTCCCAGAATCGGGGTGGCGAGAACCTGAATCCACCCTGTGGCGTAAAGTGACCATGTGAAAAGGGGGATCTTTGTCCATGTGAGGCCGGGTGCGCGCATGCGGTGGATTGTGGTGATGAAGTTTATCCCTGTGAGGATGGAGGAAAAGCCCAAAATAAAGACCGCCAGCACCGCCACGTTTACGTTTGTGGTGGTGAACTCGCTGAACGGCACGTAGAATGTCCATCCGGTATCCGGCGCTCCGCCCCCTGTGAAGAGAGAGAAGAGAGCGGCAACTGTTCCGATGAGATACAGCCACCATGAAAACAGGTTAAGCCGGGGGAAAGCAACATCCTCCGCTCCGAGCTGGATGGGGAGCACAAGGTTCCCTATGGCGGCGGGGATGCTGGGTATCACCACTATGAATATCATGATCACCCCGTGGAGGGTGAAAACAGCGTTGTATGTCTGGGCAGTCATTATATCCTTGCCCGGTGCTATTAGTTCAAGCCTTATGAGCAGACCAAGGCACACGCCGACAATGAACATTCCCAGAACCATGTACAGATACATGAGCCCGATGCGCTTATGATCCGTGGTTAAGAGCCAGCTGAGGATTCCTTTTCTGTGGCTGCCTGAGTCTTCAAAAAAACTCGGCAAAGTATTTGTACTACTGTTCATGTATTTTCCCTCCGAGTTCCTTTTACTTTTTTTTCTTTTTGCCGCCGAAAACAAGGAAGGCGGCGAAGGCGGCGAGGGTGAGGATAATAACCACACCGGAAACCTTCATTATATCAAAGACATATTTTTTTCCTTCCTGATCATAGCTGAAGCAGAAGGAGACTATTTTTTTAACAGAGAGGCCGGGTTTTTCGTTTTCCGCCTCAACTGCTGCCATTGTGAGCTCAAAGGGGAGTATTTTTGTTCCGTAAAGATAGCGTATTATTTTGCCTGACTTCGAAACGGCAAATACAGCCACAGGGTGGGCGAAGTCATTATCAACCCTTTTGAATCTGTATCCCGCCGAGTCAAGGAATGCTTTTATGTTTTCGTGTGTTCCTGTGAGGAAAATCCAGCCTTCCGGGGCAATTTTTCCGTCTGCCGCTTTCATGTAGTTGCGCTTCTTATCTGCGGCAATTTCCGGGGTATCGTTTTCATCAAAGCTGAATGAAATAACCTGATAGCTTTTTCCCGCCTCCATCTTTATCTGCGGAATAATGGAAGAAAGGTTAGACTGCAGAAAGTTGCAGACATTCGGACAGTTGAAGTAAACAGGCGCAATGATAGTCGGCTTGTCGATCAGCTCCCGCATGGTAACTGTTCTGCCTTCGGAATCCGTAAACGGAATGTCCAGCGCTATTGTTTCGCCTAGTTTTTCGGTTACGCCCACATCGCCCTGAGGCTCAGGAGCAGGCTCCTTGTGGACATGTTCCTCAGCTTTTTCCCCGTCCTTTCCGTGACCGTGCTCCGCCCCCCAGAGAGGGAGGCAGAGCGTAAATACTGCTAATGCAATTAAAAGCTTTTTCATGCGGAGCTATCAGAGTTTGGATATATAGTCCGCGAGGGCTTTCATATCTTCGGGAGAGAGCGCTGAGGCCGTTCGCTGCATAATGGCTTTCTTTTCCCCGCCGAAGGAGCCGTCTTTATAACCGGCGAGCTTTTTCTCAAGGTCGGCGGCACTCTGCCCCTTTATCGCAGCCTTAGCCCCTGCGGGAACTTTGGAGCCGTCTGCCCCGTGACACGCTTTACACTTATTGTAAAGAGCCGCTCCGTCGGACGCTGCAAATGCAATTACAAAAGTTGTTACGATAAATGCGGATGCTAAAAGTGTTTTTTTCATTTTTCCACCTCTTATGAAAAGAAAGTACTGCTTTAATTCTACACTTAAAAGGTGTTAAATCAAATGGGATTTTCATTATTTTACAAGATTAATAGGTTATGAGAGCAGGTTTATAACAGGGTTTGTGAACTTTTCACGTTTACGCCGTACATAGATTAAACAAGGAGGAACAGGATGAGATTAAGTGTTATTTTGGCAGCGGTTTTCATGTTTATCACAACAGGGGCATTTGCCGCAGCGCCCGCACTTCCCGGCTGTGAGACAGTCTCGGTTAAAACCGGAAAGGATTCCGCGAAGGAGATCTCCCGTCTGCACGGAAAGGAGATAGAGTTTGAAAGCTCATATGTTGCTGAATACAAATGCGGGAACGACCCTGTGATTATCTGGGCTTCCTTCTCAAAAACAAAGGATGAGGCTAAGAGCCTTTTTAAGCTGATGGATGATAAAATGCCCGCCAGTCAGGCGTTCAGGAACCTTATGAGAATGAAGACCGATGGTTTTGATGTAGCCTACGTTACAGGGATGGGAATGGACAACTACTATTTTCTGGACGGCAAGGGGAACTACTGGCTTGCGGCAACGGGCAGGGACACCTTCGGGCTGCTTAAAAAGCTCACCGGAACTCTGAAACAGAGCCGTTAAAAAGCATAAGCGCGCAGCTGATTGCAAGAAGGTCGGCTGCGCCGCCCATTGTGAGTCTTATTGATTTGTAGTATTCGTTTCTTTCTGCCAGCCACGGGATGTGGGAGTCCGATTTAAGGAGTTCCAGAAGCATATGCCCGTCACTTCTGATGATTTCGAGTCCTTCCCGGCCGCATCTGTGCATAGCTGTGGTGTCTTCCACCGTCCGCATAAGGGCGGCGAGCCCTGCAAACCTTGTCCGTTCGGTGCATCCGCTTCCTGCGTATTCTTTTTCCATAGCGGGGAGGGCACTGTCAAATACGGACGGCAGACCGTTCAGACATTCGCCTGTTATGCCGCCTGTGCCGTATTTCCTCCGTGCGGTTTCGCCGTTGGATTCCGGCAGGGCGGATGTGAAGAACCCTTCTGATATTTCTTTTATCTCCCTGCGGAGGTCATCCCCTCTGAGCGAGGCGAGCAGCACAAGGCCGCTGAGGAAAATATAGCCCTTATGGGCGTTGCTTCCGCAGATCTCATACATTCGTTTCTCCGCCGCAAGTCCGGCAGAGCGCAGTTCGGCAACATCCGCACCGCTCAGGGCGGCTTGGGCAAGTTCATGATAATAGCGGGGAAGAAGAGAGACTGAGAGGAGCATGCCCGCATAGGAGAGATCCTCATGGGAGCCGCTGTCAGACCTGTCCACAAGGCCGGGCTTGGGGGAGAGGTCAAGCTCCGCCTTTGCGCCCAGAGTGAGGCAGTCAGAAATTTTTGTTATGAAAGCCGCTGAGGAGTTTTTCAGCGGCGCTGACAGCTTCTGCATGGGTGTGTTTCTCCGTTCTGATGCAGTCGGCGGCATTTTCGCCGCAAATGAGGCATTTTCTTCTGCCCATGCCTGCTTCCGCCCGCCCGAATGCCTTTGTTCCGCTGTATATGTCTATGTCCAGAAGACGGCAGAAGGGGTGAAGCTCCTCAATAGCCACCCCTGCCTTTTTCATTTCAGAGGGGTTAAGGGAGGTTTTCATAAAAACCGCTCTGCCTGCCGCATCCTGAACTGTTCTTACGGTTTCTGCGCCTGTGAGTTTTCTCAGCTCATTCTCAGCCCATGAAACCAGCCCGTCCGCTTTAGTTTTGTCCTCCCCCGGCATGTTGGAGGAGATGACAATCAGGGAGCCGTCGCCGCAGTCAAGCTCGGCAATCAGGCCCCATCTGGCATCGCGGGCTGCGAGCAGTTTATTCCTTAACTCTTCTGACCGTGTCAATTATGCTTCCGTCTCTGTATTCCACAAGGGCGATTATGTCATCAGTAAATTCCACAGGGCGGGGCACGCCTGTTATCTGGGTTATCTCCCTGCGGAGGTCGTTTATATCCTTAACAGGCATCTTCGCTTTTATCAGTTCCTTTTTGAGGTCTTCATGCTTGCTGTTTACCGCTATGCCCCGTTCGGTGACTATCACGTCTATGTTCTCACCGGGGGTGGTGACTGTTGTCACCTTATCAAGGATGATGGGCAGGCGGCCTCTTATGGAGGGGGCAACGATTATGGCAAGCTTTGCGCCCGCCGCAGTGTCTGTGTGCCCGCCCGTGTTGTGGAGGAGATAGCCGTTTGACTCAGTGTTCACGTTTACGTTGAAGTCGACATCCACTTCCGTAGCGCCGAGGATAACCGCATCCAGCCTGTTCACCACTGCTCCGCAGTTGAACGGGTTTGCGTAGGTGTCTGCGCTTATCTCCTGATGGCACATGTTTCTGCTGATCGATTCCACGGCTTTAAGGTCAAAGCACTGAACATCAAGCAGGGTCTCAAACAGTCCTTCCTCAAGCATATCCACGAAATATCCCGTGATTCCGCCGGAGCCGAAGGAACCTTTTATCTTCTCCTCAAGCATCATGCGGCGCACATTGTCCGCAACGGCGAGGGATGTTCCCCCTGCACCGGTCTGGAAGGAGAAGCCGTTTTTAAGCAGACCGGAAGCTCTGATCACCTCGGCCGCGTATTTTGCTATCATGAGCCCTATGGGGTCTTTGGTTACCCTTGTTGTGGTGGAGACAATCTTCTTGGGGTCGCCCAGTGTTTCAACCTGCACCACGAAGTCAACGCATGTCTGGGGTATGCTCACCGGACATACGGGGTAAGGGACGAGGTTGTCCGTCACGGCGATGACAGTTTTCGCATAGCGCGCGTCAACATGGGAATAACCGAGGCTGCCGCAGGCGGACGGGCCGGAATAGCCGTTCATATTGCCGTATTCATCGCAGCAGGGTGCGCCTACAAAAGCCACATCCACAACAACCTCTCCGGTCATCATGGATCTGGCGCGCCCGCCGTGGCTGCGCACTATTATGGGGCATTCCAGCTCACCTCTGGAGGCGGCTTCGCCCACAGGGCCGTTCACGCCGCACTCAAGGCTTGTTATCACCCCTTTTTTTATGTAGGGGATAATCTCCGCATGCACAGGGTGCACCGAGCTTGAGGCGATTGTTATATTGCGTATGCCGAGGGCATCTATCTCTTTCACCACCTGATTGAGGATGCTGTCCCCGTTTCTCAGGTGGTGGTGGGTTGCTATTGTCATTCCGTCCTTAAGGCCGGAGGCGATTATAGCCTCACGCAGACTGCCCAGAAGTTTCTTTTCTCCGGGGCGGACTATCTTAACGGGACGGGCGAACTCACACCCCTGCGGGGTGAGCAGGGCAGCGGAGTTGTAGGGGGTGCGTTTTATCCCGTTGAAAACCTCCGGGACAAATCTGCCGAGACTATTTAGTGCCATAGATCACCTCGTCTGAAATTTCATAGTCTATAAGACCCAAAGACGCGGCGGTCTTCAGCACGTTTGATGAACGCTTCACTATGGGTGCGTCTATCATTTTTCCTTTGAGCGAGATAACGCCTGTTCCCATCTCCCTTGCCTTGAGGATTGCGTCTATCACCTCAAGGGCGAAGTCTATCTCCTCTTTTGTGGGGGCGAAAACCTTGTGCACTATATCTATCTGACGGGGGTTGACGAGGGATTTCCCCGTGAAGCCCAGTTTCTTGCTGAGGCGGACTTCCTTCTCGAAGCTTTCCTCATCGTTCACATCGGGGAAAATGGTGTCTATGGCCTGAATGCCTGCCGCCTTCGCAGCCCAGACAACACGTGTTCTGGCGTGGAAGAGCTCCTCGCCTGTTTTGCTTCTTTCTATGCCCATACTCGCTGTGTAGTCCTCCGCGCCGAAGGCGAGGGCTATGACCCTTGAGGAGCATTTGGCTATTTTTATGCAGTTGATTACACCCTGCGCGCTTTCGATGGAGGGGATAATTTTGAAAGTTCCAAGCTCTATGCCGAAGTTCTCCTCGCACTCGGTGAGGAAGGTGTCGAGCCTTTCCACAATCTCAGGCGTGTCCGCCTTCGGCAGGCGCACACCGTCCGGCAGGGCTGGGAGAACCGTTCTGAGGTCGTCATAACCCCATTCCGTGTCCAGAGGATTTATGCGGTAGAAGATCTCTTTGTTTCTGTCTTTATAATTTTCAAGAAAACTGCGCACAAGGAGCCTTGCAGCGTCTTTTTCGTTGAGGGGCACAGCGTCTTCAAGGTCAATGAAAACACAGTCGCAGTTGAAAATGGGGATGTTCTGGAGCATGGACGGCATGTTGCCCGGAACATAAAGCAGTGTTCTTCTTAAGGCTGCGGCGTTACTCATGTTCTTCCTCAATGAATATTGTGGCTGTTCCGCCTGTTTTGGAGTAGTGGCGTTCTATGCCTTCTGTGTGGAGCTCGGAGATCATTATCTCGCATGAGGCGAAAACCTTTGCGGAGAATAAGTGCCCGCCGATGACCTCGCCGGATGATTTTGACATCTGTATGTGCAGGTGGCAGTCGGTTCTGCCCGATGCGTCAGGGAAGAAGTTTCCGTTCAGCCCCAGCAGTTCAAGGGGGCCTTCTATCTGGTGCACGGTCATTCTGGGAACAGTTATGGGCAGCTTGGCTCCGGCTTTTATGCCCCTGAACTTCACATCCGTAACAGAGCCCACAGCGGAGGTGACAACGGCATGGTCTATGCCTATCTCCCTCACAGTGGCGGCGAGTTTTTCAACCAGATCCTCGCCCGGCTGGATTTTGATAATGAAGGTGCGCAGCAGTTTTGCTTCTTTGTACCAGACGGATCTCATGCACTCTGCTCCTTTGCACGGTTTATCACCGCTTCCACACGTGCGGCTATGGCGTAGTCCAGAGCCCCTCTGTCCTTAATGCGGAAAATTCCCGCCGTGATCCCCATGCGGCTGATAACCTCGGTTATCTTCGCCCTGATGAGGTGCTCGTACTGTTTTGCCACGGTGGAATCAATCTCAATGACGAGTTCTTCCCCCGGCTCAGTGAAAACCATTATGTCGCTGGACTGCATTGTCCCTGCCTGCGCTCTTCTGGCTATTTTCATTTTCGACCGTCCTTTATTTTGAGCTTTTGCAGAATTCTTCGGCTCTTGCCCGCAGCATATCCCTGTTTTTCACAAGGTATGCATATGTTGTTTCGGGTACAAGGTTTTTCATCTCATCATCTTTTCCGGCAAAGAGCAGCCTGCGCACTGTGGATGCGCTTATGAGGGTTTCGCCGGAGGCTTTTCTCTGTATTTCCACCAGCTTAATGCCGTATTCGGGCATGATGCGCTTCATAGCCTCATTGTAAAGAGAGGTGAACTCACACAGAGGTTCCTCCCCCACGTATCTTTTTATTATATTAAATGCCGGGGCGAAATGCTGTCCGAAAATGCGCAGATCGGTTTCTATCTGCTGTTTTGTGACCTGTTCCTTGTTTTTGAGGAAGTATGAGGGGAAGGTTATGCGGCTTACCGCATAGTCGCCGGAGGGGATGACGTAGACATTTTTAAGATCCGCAGTGCCGCGCCTTACAAGGTCGAGTCTGTCCTGATAGGGGACGACTGACTTATCCTCCTGCACCACGAAAACGTAAACAAAGTCAGATTCAGCGGCGGCTGTTTCTATGAGGTATCTGTGCCCCTTTGTGAAGGGGTTGCAGTTCATAACAAGGCCTGAGTTCCTGCCGTGGCGGGCAAGGTTTTTCATATTTGCCAGATAATTTTTTATGCTTTTGCCGAATTCGAGAACTGCAACCTTATCAGTTGTGCATAATCTGGTGAAGTTCAGGCTTTCAAAATGAAGTGTGTACATGGGTTTTGTGAATACGAAAAGGTGGTCGTAACCGGCCTGAAAAGCGTCTGTTATGAGTGCGTTTATTATTTCGGAGAATGCGCCTGTGCTCTGATATTCCTCATCCACAGCGACCATTTTCAGAATGTTATGGTCTCTTGCGCCTGCGGCAGTGAGGCGGCCGTCTTCATAGATGCCCAGAAAAACTTCGTGGGCGGGGTCATAGTCAAGCCCTGCGTCTTTCAGAAGGCTGACTGCTTCGCGGATCTGTGCTTCGCCTGTGATATAGCTGTGCATGTCCTACCTTATGGTATTTTCCAAAATCTATATAGCATTGTTTTGTTTTCAGAGCAATGGGGCAATAAAAGAATTATAGATTTTTCTTATCCATGCTATCGGGCTTACGGATTAACGTGCATTTACGGTAATATTTTTTGAAAGTATTTCAATGACTTCCACACCGCCGCAGCTTGATTTGGTTATTCTGTTGACGGAGATTATCAGACTGTACTCTCCGGCTCTGTCAAAACTCAGGGTGAGGCTGCCGTTATCCTCCGATGCGTGCACCCCGTCCTCCGGTTTTACGCTCACTGTGTAAAATTCGCCTCCTCCGGGCTTTGCCTTCGGTATTTTCACATGTGTTTTCACTGCTGTCCCCGCCGCTGTCTCAAAATCCGCCGCGCACAGAGTGAGGGAGGCTATGGAAAAGAAAAGGATGAGAAATACTTTCATTCTGCGGCTCCAGAAAAGAGATAAGCCGGGTTGTCACACCCGGCTTTCAGATATGCTGTTCAGATGGGATTATAAATCTTTTTCGCTTAGGGCGAGTTTGGGTCTGACCGCTTCCACGAACCTTGTGGAGGGGTTCAGCTCCTCAAATTTTTCAAATCCCGCCGGGTACTGTTTCACATAATCCGGCAGAGCCTCACCTGTTATTTCTGTCAGAGTAAGCGCACCTGCGGGGCAGCCCTGAACACAGGCGGGAAGAAGACCCGCATCAATGCGTTCGACGCACATGCTGCATTTTTCTGCGCGCTGCAGTGAGGTATTGTCTGCCGGGGCTCCGTATGAACAGGCTTCTATACACTGGCGGCAGTACACGCATTTGTCGGCGGAGTGGACAACTATACCGTCCTTCTCCCTCTTCACATGCGCCCCGACCGGGCACACTTCAACACACACGGGTGCTGCACAGTGGTTACACGCCAGAGAGTAAAAGGCTCTGTCCCTGTGCGGGTAATCCTTCTGCCCAAGGGGGTGAAGCTTTCTCCATACCACGCCTTTTTCCTGATGGTACTGGTTTTTACATGCCATGGCGCAGGAGTAGCAGCCGATGCACTTTTTGGAATTTACAAGGAATGCGAGCTGTTTTTTCATATCCGTTTCTCCTTACGCCTTGGCTATTTCTGCGAACTGGTCGTGTATGGCAACGCCCGGTGCGCCTGTTTTGAATGTTCCCATGTCCGCTTCGGCATCATCCACCAGCTCCTGAACATTGAAGTCTGTTTTGCCGCCGAACCATGCCTCATAAAGCACAAGGACATCCTCTGCTATTATGTCTGTGATTCTCGCCTTTACGGTTACATTGCCTGTTTTGTTGGTGAGTTTTACCGTTTCGCCGTCTTTTATCCCTTTCTTAGCCGCAGCTTTGGGGTTGATGTACACATACGGCTCAGGGTTGAAGTCTCGCATGTAGTCAAGGTTGTTGAACTGCGAGTGCAGTCCGAACTGCGTATGCGGGGTGAGCACACGGAACTTGTCGTATGCCTTTCTCGGCGCTTTGTATTCTGGTAGTTTGGTGTGTCCGTAATCTGCGGCGAGGTCAGAGCTGAACTCGTATTTACCTGACGGAGTGCCGAATTTCAGTTCGTTCCATGATGCGCTGGAGGGGAGCTGAGCCTTGCGGGGGCCTTTTTTCAGGTCTTCCCAGCTTTTGATTCCGAACAGCTTATGGATTCCGTCGTTAAACTCCTTTTCCATCCAGACTTTGGTGTCTGTTATCTGCGGAAATGTGCAGGAACCGGCTTCAAGCTCATTCATTTTTTTGGAGAGCATGGCGGCTATCTGTAGGTCGGACTTAGCCTCGTACTGCTCCGGTATTGCTTTCTCATTAAGCCCTATCCAGTAATGCCAGTAGGAAACATTCACGGTGTATTCCTCAAAGAGAGTGGTGCAGGGGAGAACAATGTCGGAGTTTTCCACGGTCTCGTTGAAGAACTGATCCACGGTTACCACCATCTCCAGCTTATCGAACGCCTTTTTCAGTTTATTGCGGTCAAAGTCCTGCGCAAACGGGTTTTTACATGCAACCCAGAGGAGCCTTACCGGCGGTTCGTTGGTGGTGAGGATAGATTCTGCTATCTTGTTGATGTTTATCGTTCTGTCAGAATAGGCCGCCTGCTTGCCTTCTGTTTTGTCAAACTCGCTCTTAATTTTATCCTTGCCAAGGTAACCCACTGAGCCTTCCGGCTGTTTCTGCACCATGGCGTTATAATTGAAGCCCCATGTGTGGAGGTGGCCGTATCTTGCTCCGCCCCCTTCAACGCCTATGTTGCCTGTCATAGCGGCGACTGCGTCGATGGCACGGACATTCGCCCCGCCGTTTGCGTGGCGCTGGAGACCGTAGCCCGCCCAGATTGTGGCGGGTTTTGCTAATGCGAACTCCTCAGCCACCTGTCTGATTATTTTTGCGGGAACGCCGGATTTTTTGGCAGCCCACTCGACTGTCACATTCTTTTTCAGGTATGCGGCAAATTCTTCAAAGCCTTTGCTGTGCTTTTCCACAAACTCTTTATTAACAAGCTTTTTATCCAGAATATGCCTTGCCATTCCGAGGGCGAGTGAGCCGTCTTCGGATGTTTTCACCCTTATGTAAAGGTCTGCCTTGGCGGCTGTCTGGGTCATTATGGGGTCGATTACCACAACCTTTGCGCCCCTCTCCTGAGCTTCATAGACAAACTTCATGGAGTGTACGGAGTTCCATGCGGGGTTGCCGCCCCAGATTATAATATATTTCGCCTTGACCATATCTTCGGGGTCGTTGCACCACATGTTGCCCATGTCAAAGTTCTGGGCATCTATCCCCGCAGGCCAGCAGGGCGTGCCCACAAACCTTGTGGTGTAGCCGAGGGAGCTCATCATCCCCTCAACTCCGTAGTGGGTTATGCCGAAGTTGCCGGAGTATTTGTCCAGAGCCATTCCGAGGAGTGAGCCGTCCTTCTTTTTTATCTCAAGGATTTTGTTTGAGATCTCTGTCAGCGCCTCATCCCAGCTTATCCTTTTCCAGTTGCCCGTGCCTCTGCCTATCTGCTTCATGGGGTATTTTATCCTGTCCGGGCTGTAGACCCTTCTGGGATAGCTGAAACCCTTCACGCAGAGCGCGCCGCCTGTGAATGTTGACTCCTGCGCACCCTCCACGAACCTGAGCACGCCGTCTTTGACGTATGACTTTATGCTGCATGTGTCATAGCAGTTTCTGGGACAGGCATTGCGGAATGTTTCGTATCCGCCTTCATAATGCGTTCTTTCCCATTCTGCCGCCTGAAGAATGCCCGACGGGAGTGACGAGAGTATACCCGCCGCTGCCGCACTCTTGAGAAACGAACGTCTGCTCAGGGGACAGAGCGCCGCTTCCTTCAATAAATCAGTCTTCATACTTTCTCCTTTGACATCACTATGGATGTCACCTCATTTTTGATCCACCCGTTAAGCAGATTCAGCACATGCACAACTGCCGCGGTTTCATCAGCGTGCTCCTTAGCGCGTTCCACGAATCCGGGAACCCACATATACATATGCATTGCCGTCAGTTGTTCATATAGTTCCGCAAAGTTTTCATCAGCCTCTTTGATGCGGCGGATTATGCAGCATGCGTCAAGCTCAACCGGAAGCAGATCTTCCGGCATTTTCCCTTTGGCAGCAAGGCTGAGACCTGCTGCGGCATATATTGATTTGACTTTTTCTGTGGTTTCGCCGTTGATGCGCCCTTCCGGGTCAAGATAAACAGAAGCCGCCATAGGAGCCTTCGGCGGCATAGGACCTATGAAAAGCCTGTTGAACAGGAACTCCTCTTCATCCCAGTTGATTTCGCTGTTTGCTCCGCATTCTGTCTGTGTGATGCGGGCGTATGCTTCCTGCATTTTTTCTTTTGTGCCGTAATGAAAAAAATCCCGGAAGGCCTCAATCAGTCCAATTGAATCCATAACCGTACCCTCGTTTTGTTTAGGGTATGTTAGTCCTTAAGGAATAGGGGATAAATGTGGGGAAAAGGGTATTTATCGGGTATGGGTTCATACCCGATGGTGCGGAGTTTATCTGTTGTTAAGATAAGTGAACAGGCTGACATCCCTGCCGCTGAGTCCCAGCTTCCTGCGGATGTTTTTTCTGTGGGTCTGCACTGTGTCGAAGGAGATATTCATGCTCTCGGCTATCTCCTTGCTGTCAGAGCCGGACTGAATAAGCTGACAGATCTGTATCTCCGCCTTTGTGAGCTTTGCCATGTTTGCGGCGTTGAGTGTGCCGGTGCCTTCCGTCAGCCCCGCAAGGAGATCTCTTATTATTCCGGCGTACATAGTTCTTATTTCCGGGCTGGTTTCAGCGGCAAGCTTCTGAACAGAGGGAATTATATTGGTCACCACCTTCTGGGATATGCCGAGCATCAGCTCTTCCTTCTCTCTGTCTATTGTTTTGAGCACGTTGCGCAGGGTGACGTTCATCTCCTCCGCCTTGGTTTTTTCCTCCTTGAGGTGCTCCTCCATTGCCTTCTGGCGGGTTATGTTGCGGATTATTATGTGGAAAAAGTCTCCGCTGTCCAGCCGGAACCTGTTGAGGGTTATGCTGGCGGGGAAGGAGTCCCCCTGAGCGGTCACCCCGCTGAACTCGCCGTTCCATATCTCCCCTTCGGGCATGAGCATGGCGGAGCGCATGGCATCTATGCTGCCCGGATGAATGAACCGGACACAGCTTTTGCCTTCGATCTCCTTTTCCGGCAGGCCGAATATCTCTGCGGCTTTGAGGTTGGCCTGAACAATTTTCAGGCTGCTGTCTGCGAGGATTATCCCCTCACCGGCGGAGGAGAAGAGTGAGCGGAAAAGCTTCTCCGATTCGGCAAGCTCCTGTGTGCGCTTGGTCACTTCCTGTTCAAGCCTCATGCGCTGATCGGCTATGTATGTTATATCATTGAGAACAATCACATAGCCTTCCGAGGCGAGGGAAACTTTTTTAAGGGGTATTATCACAAGAGAATATATTGAGCTGCCGTCCGGTGTGGTGATTTCATGGGTTTTATCAAACGGATAGCGGTCAAGAAATTCCGCAAAGCTGCACCCCGGCCTGAAAACATCAAGAACGTTTAGCCCTTCGGTTCTTTCACCGAACCTTTTTCCGGCTGATGCGTTCATTTCCAGTATCTGCCCTTCGCCGTTTACCGTAATGAACAGATCCGATGCGGATTCCAGTATGTTCTCAAATTTATTTTTAAGAAGAGTGAGTTCACGGTTTTTATTCTGGAGAATTGTGGCGGTTTCGGCTGCATTGCGTGAATGCCAGTCAGCAACGGTGATGGTTTCCATCGCATCAAGAATCCTGCGGAGCTCTATGTAGTTCAGGAGTTTTTCCGCAGGGTCGGCATCCTGCTCCAGAATTATATCCTCAACGGCGTGCAGAAGGGTTTTGAAGCAGCCGAAGAATGATTCCTCGCCTATTCCTCGTTCGTAGTGTCTGTGTGCTGATTTGAGCAGAAATTCGGCTACATTGCGCCCGTTTGAGAGAACAGCGGTGAAATCCGGAGCAAGCCCCTGATTGATATATGTACGGACAGGGATGATTATTCCGTGCAGGCTGAGGATGCAGTCCTCCCGCTTTGCGGTGGTATGCTCCAGATATCCGGCGCTTTTCATGCGTTCAGTCCAGTTTGTGAGAAAGGTTTCCGTTTCTTTTAGTATGTGCTCAAGGAGATTTTTCAAATCAAATGACCTCCCGCTGACCTGATAAAGAATGGTTTATTAATTGTAATAAATCAACAGTAAATTAGCAGGCTACTGTTCAGGGTATAACGTCGGCAGCAGTGCTTTTAGGGACGCTTAGGCTCCTGCGGAGTGTGCAGCGAAGCCCTGCTTTGCTGTGATATGGTGTCACGGCGGGGAGCAGGAGCGACGCAGCAGTCTCACAGGATAATCAGTTAATCCTATCCTTCCTTTTCTGTCACAGCGTCAGGGAAAGAGTCCATGTGCGGCTTTACGGCTCTGCCCAGCCAGTCGATGACTTCGGCTATGTGCGTCATGTTCGCCAGCCCTTCCTTATCGTTTGCCGCATCCCCTTTGTGAAGGCCGTAAACCATGTTCCAGTATGTTGAACCGGGGATTATCATCCTTGAGATCATGAAAAGGTGGTTTATGGTATCAACCGTGTGGGTTGCGCCGCCGCGTCTCACTGCGGAAACTCCCGCGCCGATTTTGCCTTTCAGGGCGTTTCCGTTTGCCATGGCCACGAAGCCCGAACGGTCTATGAGCGCTTTGGTCTCCGCTGTTACATCAGCGAAATAGGTGGGTGAACCGATTATTATTGCATCCGCCTTCAGCATTTTAGCGAATACCGGGTTAAAGGCATCATTTATGATGCATGTGCCGTCCCCCCTTTTGAAACAGGCTCCGCAGGCTGTACAGCCTTTTATGTCTTTGCCGCCTACAGTTTCAAGCTCGGTTTCCCAGCCTTTTTCCCTGAGAGTGCCAAGGACAGTGTTGAGGATAAGCGTTGTGTTGCCGTTTTTGCGGGGGCTTCCGCATATTGCAAGTGCGTACATTATGGTTTCCTCCTTTTTCATAATTTAAACTTTCCTGTTGATGAAAGAAAATAGAGGAGTAATATGTTTCTGACAAGTACTGTATTTTTTTTCATGTACTTACAAAAAGTATAGTCGGAGATTTCTATGCAGGTCTGCAAAATAAAAGAGCTTAACGGCAAAATGTACAGATGTTACTTTGAGCTTACTGTCAGGGTGCTATCCGGTAAGTGGAAGGCGCTTATTCTGTACAGGCTCGCTATTGAGCCCGTTATGCGCTTCGGCGAGATACGCAAAAGCATGCCTGAAGTAACGGAAAGAATGCTCAGTAAGCAGCTCAGAGAGCTTGAGGATGACGGGCTCATAAGCCGCGAGGTCTATAACCAGATTCCGCCCAAGGTTGAATACCGCCTGACGGAAATAGGCTCAAAGCTTGTCCCTATCCTCATGATGATGAAGGACTGGGGCGCTGAATATGAGGAGCATCTGGGCGGGCGGGGTTTATTCTGCTCATCTGAGTACGAGCAGCAGGACGGTCTTGTTTCAAAATAGCCAATCTACCAAGCTGATAAGAGAATGATTAAGATAAGGCTTGATCTTACTTCATAATCAGCATACTCTGATTACAGATAACAGGTATCTGTAATATCTTTTAGAGGGTTTGAGATGATGAATGAAGTTTTTATGAATGTCCTTAAAAATGAAGGCGTGGTATCGATCGTGTCATGGGGTTCCGGCGAGCCTCACATAGTAAACACATGGAACTCTTATGTTAATGTCACCGAAGACGGCAGACTGCTGATTCCTGCGGCGGGAATGCAGAGCGTTGAGAAGGATCTGGCTGTAAACAGCAGGGTGAAGCTTACTCTGGGCAGTAAAAATGTTCAGGGGCTTTATGCCATGGGAACGGGCTTCCGCATTGAGGGCACTGCAAGCTTTTTTGAAGATAGTGCTGAGTTTGATATGATGAAGGAGAAGTTCCCTTTTCTCAGCAGAGTGCTGGAGATAACTGTAAACGAGCTCAAGCAGACAGTCTGATGCCTGTCTCAGCCGGGGCGGGTTCTGCCCCGGTTTATCTATTTTTTATTCCGAACCATTCCTCAGCCGCTTTCTGCTGTTCGAAAGGAATTTTCTTCTGCACTTCATCCCTCAGCCAGCCTATATTCTTTCCTCTCAGGTGCTTGCGCATCTGTTCCTCCGCATCCAGCATAACTGTCTTTATGAGGCATGGGCACTTGGTGTATGAATCGGGCAGGTTGTTCTTGTCAAGCGTGGCGGTGTTCTGCCTTATCTCTATGCACTGAAACATATCGGAAGAGCCTTCCACGGCTTCGATAACATCCCAGAAAGTTATATTCTCAGGGGCACGGGCAAGCTCGTAGCCTCCGTTTACTCCGGGTGCGGCCTTTACCACCCCCGCCTTGCGCAGCTTGGTAAAGATCTTGGAGAGATAGGTTTCGGATATACCCTGAAAAGAGGCAAGCTCCCTGATGCCGACCGACTTGCCCGCAGGAGCATTAAGCATCTGGAGCAGGGAGTGCAGGGCATATTCCACGCCTTTTGAAAACTGCAAGCAGTCCTCCTTGAGTAATGTTTTTTGTAATTTAGTACAAAATCACCGCACTTAAAACAAAAAAAGCGGTGCCCCCTGTGGGAGCACCGCCTCTGAATATATTTCCGCCTGTGGTGTTTATCACATAGCGTCGATAATCGCGTTGAATGTCGCGCTGGGGCGCATTTCTTTCACAGCTTTCTCAAAAACAGGTCTGTAGTAGCCGCCTATGTCTGCGGGTCTGCCTTCGGCTGCGTTGAGTTCAGCAACAATTTTTGCCTCATTTTCTGCCAGAGCCTTAGCAACGGGAGCAAACTTGGCTGCTGACTCCTTGCATTTTGTCTGTGCGGCAAGAGCCTGTGCCCAGTAAAGCGCGAGGTAGAAGTGGCTGCCTCTGTTATCAAGCTCTTTTACCTTGCGTGAGGGGGACTTGCCGTTTTCAAGCACTTTGCCCACTGCCTGGTCAAGGGTTTCAGCGAGGAGTTTTGCCACGTCATCCTTGAAAACCATTGCCATATGCTCAAAAGAAGCAACAAGGGCGCAGAATTCGCCGAGTGAATCCCATCTCAGGTGGCCTTCCTTAAGGAACTGCTCAACGTGTTTGGGAGCGGAGCCGCCTGCACCTGTTTCAAAAAGACCGCCGCCGTTCATAAGGGGAACGATGGAGAGCATTTTTGCGGATGTGCCGAGTTCAAGTATGGGGAAAAGGTCAGTGAGGTAGTCTCTGAGAACGTTTCCTGTTACGGAGATTGTATCAAGCCCTTTTCTTATTCTTTCAACAGAGAACTTCATAGCCTCAACGGGAGTCATGATGCGTATGTCAAGCCCTGTGGTGTCATGGTCTTTGAGGTATTTTTTAACTTTTTCGATGATCTGCGCGTCATGTCCTCTTGCGGGGTCAAGCCAGAAAACAGCGGGTGTGTTGCTTGCTTTGGCTCTTGTGACAGCGAGTTTCACCCAGTCCTGAATGGGGGCATCTTTCGCCTGGCACATTCTGAAAATGTCGCCGGCTTCAACTTTCTGCTCCATAAGGACAGTGCCGTCTGCATTGTCAACAACGCGGATTACGCCTTCGGCCTCTGCTATGAATGTTTTATCGTGAGAGCCGTATTCCTCAGCCTTCTGAGCCATGAGGCCGACGTTTGAAACGCTGCCCATCTCAGCGGGGTTGAACTGACCGTTTTTCTGGCAGTCTTCGATGATCGCCTGATACATTGTGGCGTAGCATCTGTCGGGAACCATTGCTATGGTGTCGTGCAGTTTGTTGTCGGGTCCCCACATCTGGCCGCCGTCACGCACAACAACAGGCATGGAGGCATCTACAATAACGTCATTGGGAACGTGAAGGTTGGTGATTCCCTTGTCGGAGTCGACCATTGCCAGTTCGGGGTTGGTTTTGTAAACAGCCATTATGTCTGCTTCTATTTCCGCTTTTTTATCAGCGGGAAGCTTGTTGATTTTAGCGTAAACATCGCCGAGACCGTTGCTTGTGTTAACGCCGATTTCCTTGAAGGTTGCTGCGTGTTTCGCAAACACATCCTTGTAGTAAACCTGAACTGCGTGTCCGAACATAACGGGGTCAGAGACTTTCATCATTGTTGCTTTGAGGTGGAGAGAGAGGAGAACGCCTTCTTTCTTGGCGGCTTCTATCTGCTCAGCGTAAAATTTGCGGAGAGCAGCCACATTCATTACAGAGGAGTCGATAACTTCCCCGGCGAGGAGTGCGGTTTTCTCTTTGAGAACCTTCACGCTGCCGTCTTTTCCGGCAAACTCTATTTTCACGCTGGTTGCAGCGGGAACAGTAACGGATTTTTCACTGCCGTAGAAGTCGCCGCTGGTCATGTGGGCAACGCGTGTTTTAGAGGGAGCAGGCCACTGTTTCATCATTCTGTGGGGATGTTTTTTAGCGTGTTCCTTAACAGCGGCTGCCGCCCTTCTGTCGGAGTTGCCTTCACGGAGAACGGGGTTAACGGCGCTGCCGAGAACTTTTGCGTATCTGGCTTTTATTTCTTTTTCAGCGTCAGTCTTGGGGTCTTCGGGGAAATCAGGCACTTTGTAGCCTTTTTCCTGAAGTTCGGCAATGGCTTCCTGAAGCTGGGGGATGGATGCGCTGATGTTGGGCAGCTTGATTATGTTTGCTTCGGGCTTGAGGGAGAGTTCGCCGAGCTGAGTAAGGAAATCGGGGATTTTCTGCTCTTCGGTGAGATAGTCGGGGAAGTTGGCTATGATACGGCCTGAAAGCGAAATATCTCTGGTTTCAACGGAAATACCCGTGCCCTTTGTGAAGGACTGTATAACGGGGAGCAGCGAATAGGTCGCTAATGCGGGTGCTTCATCAATCTCGGTCCAGATAATGGTTTTGTTAGACATATTCTCTCCTTGGTGGTAATATTTTGCTATCTCAATGACCGCTGTTTCATCCTGCGGTTCAATAATTATAACGGTATTTTTTATTCTCAACTGTATACTGTATACAGTTATAATAAAGCGTGCCGATTGTCAATCAATATTAGCTTCCGCAATGTTATAACATCATTTATTTTTGGAAATATCAGTATTATCAGGCTTGGCCGGTGCGCTTTTGCTCATTATAAAACAAGGACAGACAGAAAATGAGCTTCTGTTCTTTATTCTGATGCGCATTCCGCTCAAGATCACGGTTTTTCTGCCGATAATAAATATCAATAGAAAGCTTTCAGGAATATTCTATGTATATCAAAATGTCCGAAACAAATTTGTGGCAGGCTGGCAGCGCTCCGCAGGTGAAGCCTACGGGTGTAAAGGCTGATGAGGCCGGGCAGAAAGCAGCGGAAGGTGACACTGTGCAGTTTTCCGGCTTGGCGAAAAGGATGGCAAAGGAGATCCAGAAGATTTCAGAAGCTGCCCTGAACGAGATACGCAGCGGGGAGAAGGCTGAACATCCCAATGCTGATGCCGCAAAGCAGATTGTTGAGCGAATGACTGAGCTTGGTAAGACCGTCCGTAAGCCTGACAGCCTGGAAGAGCTTGATGATTTCCGCTGGGGAATGCTTGTGAACACAGGGCGTGCCGTGGGAGTCGCTGATACTGATATTCTGGCGGAGGTCAATAGCGAGGATGTGGATCTTTATTTTCTGGCACGTGACCGGAGCATGACCGATGATGAGTTCTGGAGCAAATATTTTACAAAGAATGAAGACGGTTCCGTCTCCCGCAATGAGGAGTTCAGGGCGGAGCTTATAGCAAACCATCCGTTTGCGGAAATGCTTAAGGGATATTCCTTAGATTTATCTAATGCTTCGTCTCAGGCGTTAACTTATGTGAATCAGCCGGATTCTGCTCCTAAAAAGCTTTCAGAGATAAAACCGGAGGCTCTTATGAATCTCACGAGGGCGCTGAATGAAGATTCTGTGGATTCTTATTTGTACTCCGCCGTTTCTTTATATAGTTCTGCTGATGCGAATGCGGAACTTACAGATGAACTCATGGCGGAGCGTTATAAAGACAAGATTGCAGATTATATGATGCTATATAATGAGTCATTCGAGAAAAATATAAATGATTTCGGAAGCCTGTTCCATAAATCGGTTAATATTTTGGCCTGAGAAATGAGACTGCTTTTGTGAAAAAAAGGAGAAGTTATTGCCGTTAAAGCTAAAACGCCCTCTTTTTTCAAAAGAGGGCAGGGGAGGATTTCTGCAAATGACTATGCTTCCTCCCTCCATACAACGACTCTGTTGCGTCCTTCGTTCTTTGCTTTATAGAGTGCGTCGTCCGCTTTTTTCAGCGCATCGTCCAGAGTGGATTCCTGAGAGGGGATGGCAGAGTAAATTCCGGCGCTGATTGTAAGTGTGGTGCGCATATTTTCCATTTCTATGACTTTTTTCTCCATCTCCCTGCGTATGTTCTCTATCCGGTTAGTGAGAGTGTCCTCACCGCTGTTGGTGATGAAAACTGCGAACTCCTCACCGCCGAAGCGTGAGCATGCGTCTGTCTGTCTCTGGAAGTGGCGTATGAGGGTATTTGCCATTTCCTGTAGGCTCTTATCTCCGAAGAGGTGTCCGAAGGTGTCGTTCACCTTTTTGAAGTGGTCAATATCTATGATGGCAACGGAAAAGCGTATGCCGCTTCGCTGGCATATGTTGAAGGCCTGCTGGCTGCTGACCGAAAAAAACCTTCTGTTATAAAGCCCCGTGAGGCTGTCCTTGTCACTGAGTTCCTGTAGGCGGACATTTGCCGCGTGGAGCTCCTTATTCAGCTTCTTAAGCTTGTGCGACCAGTAGACAATGATTGCTATGAGAACGGCAAACACACCTATTATCTTCCAGAACAGCCTGTAATCGAATCCCTGATCATAGCTTATGCTCATCCATTTTCCGGTTATTCCGTTTCTTTCCTCTTCGCTTATGGAATCCACAAGCTTCTGGAAGATGCGGACAAGTTCAGGTTCGTCATTTCTGGCAGCTATGCCCAGTTCCCAGTCCTGATCCAGTCTGCCGGAGATTTTTATATCCACAATTTTCTGCTGCTTAATCTGGTAGCCTATTCCGGCCATGGTTCCTATAACGCCGTAAACCTCGCCTTTCTGGAGAAGAGCTATACCCTCCGCATCACTGTCAAGCTCAATAAGCCTGACTCCGGGGTATCTGTTTCTCAGTATTTCATTGATGGCGTAGCCTTTTACCGTGGCAAAGCTTTTATCGAGAACATCATCTATCTTGTCTATGAACGGGTCATTGATCGATGTGGCTATAACAGTGGGTATAACCATGTAAGGTGTTGTAAAACTGAAATATTTAAGCCTTTCCGGTGTCCGCATGGCCAGCGAAATTATGTCGCACTCCCTGTTCTGCGCCATTGCCAGCGACTCTGCCCATGTGTCTGCCTGAACCATGTGAAGCTGTATGCCGGACTTCTTCTGCATGAGATTTATGAAATCAGCCGCCATGCCTGAGTGCCTGCCGCCTTCAAGCTTTTCAAAGGGCATCCAGTCAGGGTCGGAGCATACACGGATTATTTTTTTATTATCAAGGTACTCCTTCTCTGCGTCTGTGAAGGAAAGAGCGGGTTTCGTCAGTTCATGAAGCTGAGGCACAAGCCACTGATTCTCAAGTAGGATACGTTCACCCTCACCTATGCTTGCCAGCGCCTTTGTGAGTATGGAGTGCAGTTCCGGCAGCGATGGGTTTACTCCGAACCGCAAATCCTCCACTGTTTTCCCGGTCGGGTTAAACTCACCGCCGATTGTGATGTTGAACAGCGCATATTTTTTTATCATGCTGCTGCCGGAGTTAAGGGAAGTTATCACCGCATCAATATTTCCGAAGGAAAGATCCTTGAACATGTCGTCCCTTGAGGTGTACTCCTTAAGCTCTTTCAGGACGCTCTTGTCTATCAGATCTTTAAAGAATATATCTTTGGTTATGCCGACCTTTTTTCCGGTCAGAGAGGCTGTGTCAGTATATTTGCCGAAGTCTTCCCGCACAAAGATATAGCTGGGGATACGCGCATATTCATCAGTAAAAAGGGTGAACTGCTTTCTCTCCGGGGTGAGGGAAATGTCCGCCACCATGTCCGTGGCGCCGTTTTTGAAATCGGTGAGGATGGCTGACCATGGTTTCACGCTGTAGGTGAAGTCCAGCCCGGTGCGGCGGCTGATTATTTTCAGGAGAGAATCGGTATAGCCCTGCATCTCGTCTTTGGATGCAAAGCTGAACGGATAGAAATCAGGCAGCATTCCGACAGATACGGAAGGGCGTGAGCGTATGAAGGCTTCCTCCGCCGGGGTGAGCTCGATGCTCTCCTCCGCGCTGAAAACCTGTCCGTTGTAGATAGACCACAGTTTTTCCAGTTCTTCCTTTCTCGGTTCCGGCAGTGCGCGGATCGATTTGTTTATGATGCCCGCCAGAAGAGTGTTGTGCTTAAGCACCCCGATACGGAGATCCTCCTCCTTGAGACCCTCTATTTTAAGGGTTCCCACGGAGACTATATTTGAGAAGGTATTTTCTCTGGCTATGAACCTGCCGCCCAGTTCACTGACGAAAACAGCATCTATCCAGCCGAAGGCGAGGGATTTTATCATATCTACATTATTATTGAACTCCGTCAGCCGCAGGTTTTGTCTGCGGAGTGTATCAGCGTAGAAAATATCTTTTATATAGCCGATTCTGCGCCCCTTGAGGCTGGTTATGTTGTCTGCCGCTTTTATTCCTGAGTCGCTGCGGACAAAGATTACTGTCCTTCTTATGTGGTAAGGATCGCTGAAAGCAATGAATTTCTCCCGTTCCGGAGTGAAGGATATTTCATTTATGGCATCCAGCTCCCCGTTGAGGAAAGAGTGGTAAATGTTTGTCCAGTTCCCCATTCTGTATTCGATTTTCAGCCCGCTGACTTCCTGAATCATGTTCATGAAGTCGATAGAGTAGCCTTTAATATTGCCGTTGCGGAAATAGGTGTATGGTTCGTTGCTGTCCACAACGCCCACAGTTATTACTTTCTGTTTGCTGATGTAGGCTTTCTCTTCTTCCGTAAACAGTGCATCAGCCGCAATGGCGTGCGCGGAAAAGAGAACGATCAGGAGAATAAAAATGAGTCCGTGCAGTGATTTTATCATTGTATATAATTACTCCGGTGATTTCCGTATCAAAACGGTCAGAAATATAGATTTATTTATACATTTTAATACGTAAACAGCATTAAATCAAAGTTTTTTCGAAAAAGAGTATCTTTTCGGTCAGTCAAATTAAAACAGCAACGAATCTTAACTTTTATTTACAATTATTGTCCATAAAAGCCTTGACAGTCTGACTGTCCGGTCGTAATTTGACTGCTTAGTCACAATCTGACTGAATGGTCACAGAGGCATATTAATGAACCTTAGAAAAAGAAAAGAGGTTTTGGACAACCTTTTCAAGGAACGGATTGTCAAAACAGTTATAGAACTGATTAAAGAGAACAGCAGCATCACCATGGATGAGGTGGCTAAAAGGTCCGGTGTGTCCAAGGGCTCTCTTTACAACTACTTCGAAAATAAAGAAAGCCTTATGGAATATGTGCATGCGGAGATGGTTTCACCCATAACAAATGGGATAGAGGTAATATTTAAAAGCGGTAAGAAACCGTCGGAAATGCTTCTTGATCTTTTTGAGGGCTTTTTCGATGTCAGCGATGAGGTGTGTCTGTATTTTGGTTTTCTGGATGCGCACCGCACAGTTGAGGAGGATGCAAAAGAGACTCACTACCTGCTGATAGAGCCTCTGGCAGTTATTTTCAGGGCAGGTATTGAGACAGGAGAGTTTGTAAACATAGACCCGTATATTCTGGCGAACACGTTTGTAGGCATGGTAATAGGCACATTTGGTTCCTACGGGTTCAGAAATGCGGAGAAAACCGACTTTCTGAACGCGAAAGAGGAAATGTTGAAGCTGATAAAAAGGCTGATAATCACATAGGAAGGGATATTGTATGAAATCAAAGTTATTGGTTATCGCAGGTTTGACTGCGGCAGTTATTGTTGGTTTGGTTATATGGAAAAGCGGAAGCAGCGCTACAGCAGCCCAGCCGCAGGGAGGAGGGGAGAGACCGCCTGCCGAGGTTACTGTTTTTACGGTAAAGACAGAGCCGCTCACATTTACAAAAGACCTGCCCGGACGCACTTCAGCGGTAAGAGTTGCTGAAATACGCCCGCAGGTTTCGGGCATAGTAGTTAAAAGACTTTTTAAAGAAGGCGGCAATGTAAGTGCCGGTCAGCAGCTTTATCAGATAGACCCCGCACCTTTTCAGGCAGCTTATGACAGCGCTCAGGCAGAGCTTATGAGGGCTGAGGCGAATCTCCAGTCCGCTGCTCCCAAGGCGGAGAGGTACGCAGGCCTTGTGGACGCGGGCGGTGTCAGCAGACAGGAATATGATGACGCAGTTACCGCTCTGGCGCAGGCTAAAGCAGCAGTTGCGGCCGCTAAGGCAGCAGTTACCGCCGCTAAGATAAATCTCGATTACACTAAGGTTTTTTCACCTATTTCAGGCCATATAGGCAAGTCAAGCGTGACAGAGGGTGCCCTTGTTACCGCCAATCAGGCCTCGGCTCTGGCGACTGTTCAGCAGCTTGACAGCATATATGTTGACGTAAGCCAGTCAGCGGAAGAGGTTATGAAACTGCGCCGCATGGTAACGGAGGACGGCACTCTGGGTTCCAGCGCGGAGGTTGAGCTTCTCATCAATACTAAAACATATGCCCACAAAGGGGTTATGCAGTTTTCTGATGTGACTGTTGATGAAACAACAGGAATGGTTCAGCTTCGTGTTCTTTTCCCCAACCCTGAAAGGGAGCTTCTGCCCGGTCTTTTTGTTAAAGCCAGAATAGGTCAGGCCAAGGATGATGCTGCAGTGCTTATCCCTCAGCAGACGGCGGTGAGAAATGCAGACGGCAGCGTGATAGTGTGGGCGGTTGATGCTGAAAACACTGTTAACCCCCGTCCTGTTCAGGTTTCGGATGCTGTGGGCAACAGATGGCTCGTAAACTCCGGCCTCCAGCCCGGTGACAGAATTGTTGTCGAAGGCCTCCAGAAAATACGCCCCGGCGCAAAGGTTAACCCTGTAGAACACAAAGCCGAATAGGCATAAAACGATCAGGATAATAATATGTCAAATTTCTTTATAGATCGTCCCATCTTCGCATGGGTGATTGCTATCATAATAATGCTCGCAGGTGTGCTCGCCATCAATACCCTGCCTGTGGAGCAGTACCCGGAGATCGCCCCGCCTACGGTGACGATCAACGCAAGCTATCCAGGTGCTTCCGCCGAAACGCTGGAAAACAGCGTTACTCAGGTTATAGAGCAGAAGCTCGTGGGTATAGATTATCTGCGTTACTTTTCATCCACAAGTGATGCCACAGGTAATGTTCAGATAACACTGACCTTTGAGCCTGAGGCAGACCCGGATACGGCACAGGTGCAGACACAGAACAAGATTCAGTCCGCCCTGTCCTCACTGCCGCAGGAGGTTCAGCAGCTCGGTGTTACGGTAAACAAGTCGAACAGCAGCTTCCTCATGGTTATCGGTCTTTACTCCGAAGACGGTTCCATGACCCAGAACCAGATCGGCGACTTTATAAGCTCAAAAATGGCAGACCCGCTCAGCCGTGTTCTGGGCGTGGGTTCGCTTCAGGTTTTCGGCCAGCCGTTCTCAATGCGTATATGGCTTAACCCTGACCAGCTTCACAGCTACAAGCTCACCACTCAGGATGTTATAAATGCAGTAAGCGCACAGAACGCAGACGTTTCCGCAGGTCAGCTCGGCGGTAACCCCGCTGTGCACGGACAGCAGATAAATGCAACTGTTACCGCGCAGTCAAGGCTGAAAACTGTTGACGACTTTGAGAATATCTTCCTCAAAGTAAATACAGACGGTTCTCAGGTGCGTCTTAAGGATGTGGCAAGAGTTGAACTCGGTGTTCAGAACTATGACTTTGTATCCCGTTATATGGGTAAACCGGCCGCAGGTATGGCTGTGAGCCTTGCAACGGGGGCAAACGCCCTTAAAACCGCTAATCTGCTTAAGGCAAAAGTTGCGGAGCTTGAGGAGTTCATGCCCGAAGGGCTTGAAGTGATTTACCCTTATGACACCACACCGTTCGTTAAAATATCAATCAAAGAGGTTGTGAAAACCCTTTTTGAGGCTGTGGTTCTCGTATTCCTTATTATGTACCTGTTTCTCCAGAATTTCAGGGCGACGCTGATCCCCACAATCGCTGTTCCTGTCGTTCTTCTGGGCACATTCGGCATACTTTCGGCATTCGGCTTCACCATCAACGTTCTTACCATGTTTGCAATGATTCTCGCCATCGGTCTTCTTGTGGATGATGCGATTGTGGTTGTGGAAAACGTTGAAAGGGTGATGAGCGAAGAAGGTCTGCCCCCTAAGGAAGCCACAAGAAAATCCATGAACCAGATCACCGGCGCCCTTGTGGGTATAGCCCTTGTTCTTTCAGCGGTTTTTGTTCCCATGGCGTTCTTCAAAGGCTCCACAGGCGCAATCTACCGCCAGTTCTCCATTACGATAGTTTCCGCGATGGTGCTTTCAGTTGTGGTTGCCCTTGTGCTTACTCCTTCACTTTGCGCATCAATGCTCAAACCTGTGGAAAAAGGGCACAAGGAGCATATGACAGGCTTCTTCGGCTGGTTCAACCGCATGTTCAACCGCAGCAGAAGCGCATATAAGTCGAGCGTGGGCTATGTGGCATCCAGAGCTTTCAGGTTCTTCATAGTATATGCGGTGATCATCGTCGGCCTCGGCTACATGTTCACAAAAATCCCCACATCATTCCTCCCCGATGAGGATCAGGGTATGATGTTTGTTCAGGTTTCCACGCCTCCCGGAGCAACTCAGGAAAGAACCCTTGAGAGCGTTAAAAAGGTTGAAAAGTATTTCATGGAGCAGGAGAAAGATTCTGTTGCCAGTATTTTCACCGTAACGGGTTTCAGCTTCGCAGGGCGCGGTTCCAACACGGCCATGGGGTTTGTGCGTCTTAAACACTGGGACGAAAGGACAGAGGACAGCCAGAAGGTTTTTGCAGTGGCGCAGAGAGCCATGATGAACCTTTCAACGATAAAAGACGCATTTGTATTCGCCTTCTATCCGCCCCCAATAATCGCCCTCGGCAACGCCACAGGTTTTGACCTTAAGCTGCTTGACAGAGGCGGTCTGGGGCATGAGGCTCTCATGGGCGCGAGGAACCAGCTTCTCGGCATGGCTTCTCAGGATGCAAGGCTTGTGGGTGTTCGTCCCAACGGCTTTGACGATGTGCCTCAGTTCAAGATCCATGTTGACCATGAAAAAGCCAGCGCTCTCGGTGTTTCCATAAGCAGCATAAACAGCACACTGAAAACCGCTTGGGGTTCATCGTACATAAATGACTTCCTCCATGAGCAGCGTATCAAAAAAGTATATATTCAGGGTGATTCGGAATACAGAATGCTTCCTGAGGATATTTACAAATGGTATGTGAAGAACGACAAAGGCGAAATGGTTCCCTTCTCCGCTTTTACAACGGCTGAATGGGAATACGGCTCACCGAAGCTTGAACGCTATAACGGCACATCATCTCAGGAAATCATGGGCGCTCCCGCTCCTGGGGTAAGCTCCGGTGAGGCGATGCAGATTATGGAGGAGTACGCCAAACAGCTTCCGAAAGGTATAAGCCTTGAATGGACGGGCATATCATACGAAGAACGCGCGGCAGGAGCCCAGACAGGGCTGCTCTACGGGCTTTCGCTGCTCATAGTGTTCCTTTCACTTGCGGCTCTGTATGAAAGCTGGTCTGTTCCATTTGCGGTAATGCTCATTGTTCCGCTTGGTATAGTGGGAACCGTTGCCGCAACGCTGGCAGCGGGGCTTTCCAATGACGTTTACTTTCAGGTGGGCATGCTTACCACCATCGGTCTGGCATCGAAAAACGCCATTCTGATTGTCGAGTTCGCAAAAGACCTGCACGACAGCGGCTACGGTCTGCTGCGGTCGGCCATGATAGCGTCCGAGCAGAGGCTCAGACCGATCCTCATGACATCAATGGCGTTCATACTGGGCGTTACACCCCTCGCCATTTCAAACGGTGCGGGTTCAGCCAGCCAGAATGCCATAGGTATAGGCGTTATCGGCGGTATGACCTCAGCTACGTTCCTTGCCATACTGTTTGTTCCCATGTTCTTCATTGTTATAATGAAGCAGTTCGGAAAACGCACAGAGGCTGACTCTAAGGAGGCTAGAAATGGTAAGTAGAAAAAATATAATAGCGGCGGCGGCCGTGTCTGTAATAATGGCGGGGTGCTCCATGATCCCCGCTTATGAAAAACCCGCCTCGCCAGTGGCGGCCTCATTCCCCGCAGGAGAGGCCTACAGTAAGGCGGACAGCGGCTCTGTGAATGTTTCGGGTTTAGCGTGGAAGGACTTCTTCCTCGCTCCGGAGCTCAGGGCACTGATAGAAAAAGCCCTTGAAAACAACAGGGATCTGCGTGTTGCGGCTCTGAATATAGAGTCCGCCAGAGCGGCTTACCGTATTCAGCGCTCAGACCTTCTCCCGAATGTTGATGCCACAGGCGCATTCACACGTCAGCGTGTGCCAGAGAACGCAAGCACAACGGGCAGCGCTTACACCGCATCAACCTACAGCGTGGGAATAGGTGTTGCCGCTTACGAGCTTGACTTCTTCGGCAGAGTGAGAAGCCTCAGCGAAAAAGCCCTTGAAAGCTATTTCGCAACCGAGGAAGCGAGAAACGCCGCACAGATAACACTTATCTCCGAAGTGGCAAACGCATATGTGACCTATCTGGGTGATAAGGGGATGCTGAGGCTTTCCGAGGAAACACTGAAAAACCGTCAGGAATCATATAACCTTGTGAAAAGGAAGTATGAATTGGGCAGCGCCACTAAGCTTGATCTCGAACAGGCGGCGACAGCGGTGGAAAACGCAAGGATAAGCAAGGTTCAGTACACAAGGCTCACAGCGCAGGATTTAAATGCTCTTACGCTTCTTGCAGGTACTCAGATAGACGCGGCTTCGCTTCAGGCTGACCTGCCTGATGAGGTGACTGCGCTGAGGGCTCTGCCCGCGGGCGTGCCTTCGGAGACACTTCTGAACAGGCCTGATATAAAACGTGCCGAGCATTCGCTGAAAGCGGCCAACGCCGATATAGGCGCGGCAAGGGCGGCCTTCTTCCCCTCTATAACGCTTACCGCCTCAGCAGGGCTTGCAAGCACAGGGCTTGATGATCTTTTCAGCTCAGGCTCAGGACTTGCTTGGTCGTTCGCGCCGAAGATAAATATACCGATCTTCAACGCGGGACGTAACAAGGCTAATCTTGAAGTGGCTAAAGTGAATCAGAAAATAGCTGCGGCTGAGTATGAAAAAGCGATCCAGACCGCCTTCCGTGAGGTGGCGGATCAGCTTGCCGCGAAGGGAACCTTCACAGACCAGCTTGAGGCGCAGAAGTCCCTTGCGGAGTCGGCGCGGAGTGTTTATGATCTCTCCAGTGAGCGCTATAAACACGGAGTATCAAGCTACCTTGAGGTGCTGGATGCACACCGTTCGCTTTTCGCGGCGGAGCAGGGGCTAATCTCCGTCAGACAGCAGTATTTGAATAACCTCGTCACCCTTTACAAAGTTCTGGGCGGCGGACAGATATAACTTCTCTCACCAGAACCCCGCGCGGACCCAGTGCGCCGTGCGGGGGCTTTTTTCTATATGCTCATTCTCCTGAAAATCCGTTCCGGTCTGCCCACTGTTCCGTAATCTATATCGGCGTACAGAAAGCCGGATGCGAGAAGGTATTCCAGATAGCGTCTGGCTGTGTTGCGGCTTGCATTTATCTTTTTCCCCACATCCTCGGCGGAATAGCCGTCTGCTCCTTCCTCCTCGAACACGGCGCATATCTTTCTCAGGGTTATGGGGTCTATCCCCTTGGGGAGCCCGCTTTCATCCTGAGCCTCCGCTGCGGGGTGTATAAGTCTGTCTATCATCTGCTGTTCAAGCACGGAGTTTTTCATCAGTTCCGTGCGGTATGTGCGGAATTTTTCAAGCGATGCCTTGAATCTGTCAAATATCACAGGCTTCACAAGGTAATCAAACGCTCCTCCGCGGAGAGCTTCCTGCAATGAGCCCACCTCTTTTGCTGCGGTGATCAGTATCACGTCCACTGATTTTCCCTTTTCACGCATCTTTTTGAGGAGCTGCATGCCGTTGCCTTCCGGAAAAAAGAGATCCAGAAGCACAAGCTCCGGCTCAAGCACATCCACCATCTCCTCACCGTCCGGGAGGCTGTTTGCTATGCCTATCACCTCAAAGCCTTCGACCTTTTCGGTGAAGCGTTTATGAAGCTCTGATATTTTGATGTCGTCTTCAACTATTACCGTTCTTATTTTCTTCATGATACATTTCCTTTGGTATTGTCACCCGGAACGACACTCCGCCCAGCCTGCTGCGGGCTATTCCCACAGAGCCCCGAAGCTCAATGAGCGCACTCTGTACAAGATAAAGCCCCACGCCTCTGTTTTCGCCTTTGGTGCTTACGCCTTTCTGGAAGATGTCTTCTATTATATCCGGCGCCAGACCGCTGCCTGAATCCTCAACCTGAAAGACAATGCTTCTGCCGGAATCCCTCATGGTAAGCAGAACCTGTTTCACTGGGGAATCGATTACCGCGTCAAAGGCATTGTCCAGTATGTTGCCTAAGATCGTCACTATCTTCTCACGGTCAATATGTGAAGGTATGTCAGTCATGCGGCTGTTTTCCGCTATTGCGAGGTCAATTTTAAGCTCCCTGGCCCTGCTGTGCTTGCCGATGATCAGCGCAGAAACAATGGGGTCAGGCACATTGGCGTTTACGAAGCTTATCATCTCCTCATGTATTCTGGTTTCCGAGAGGATAAGCTCCAGCGCTTCCTGATAAGCCTCTATCTGAATAAGCCCCGCCACTGTGTGGAGCTTGTTGGAATATTCGTGGGACTGGACACGGAGCATGTCCGAGTATTTTTTGATTCGGTTCAGCTCCTGCGCCAGAAGGGTTATCTCATTTTTCCTCCGGAAGGTGATAACAGCGCCGTGCACCTTGCCCATGTGCATGACCACCATAACGTTGGTAAGGAGCTCAACACCGTTTACAGTCATGGAGGTGTCCTCCATATTGGTTTTGGAGCTTATGACATCAGCGGAATATTCCGGCGGGAAAATTTCCTTTATATGGCGGCCTATATAGTCCCTGCTGAGTGAAAGAACCCTTATGGCGTTTTTATTGATCAGTCTTATGCGGTTTTCAGTGTTGACAGCGATAATCCCTGCGCGGATCGTGTCGATTATGGCGTTGCGCTCCAGAAAGAGGTCGGCTATCTCCGCAGGTTCCAGACCGAGGGTTATCCTCTTCTGATGGTTAGCTATGAGCACCGCCGCGCCGAGGCCTGTTGCGAACATCATAAAAACAAAGAGGAGCGGCTTTTTCTGGTGTTCAAGAATAGTTGCCCGAATCCGCTCTCTGAGATAGCCCACCGCCACGAAGCCCACTATCTCCCCTTCGTGGTAAACGGGCGCAATCCCCCGCACGGAAGGCCCAAGCGTTCCCACAGCTTCGGAGACATATGCCTCTCCGTAGGTAGTTGCCCTGTCCGTGTCGTCCCCCTGAAACTTTTTGCCGATGTTAGCCGGGTTCGGGTGTGAGAGGCGTATGCCGAAGTTGTCCGCAACCACAACATATGCGGCTCCGGTTTTCAGCCTTATATCCTCTGCCATGGACTGAACCTGTCCGTCATCATCTCTTCTTGCGGCTAAGGATTTCTGTATCAGGGGGATTGTGGTCATGGTCTGTGCTATGTTAAGCGCCTTTTCCCCTATCTGAAACCGCAGGAAATCCGCCACCATGCCGGAGAATATCAGCCCGCTGATCATCAGCTGGAGCATAAGCACGGCAAAAATCATCATCAGCATCTGTGTTTTTACGGGGCGTTCAGAGAAGTAGCGCTTCATGGTTACCTTCGCTTTTTCTAAATAATATTACGTTAATGCCGCAAATTAAATAAAAAAAGGACACGGCATGAATTATGCCGTGCCCGTGTATGCAGGAGGGTTTATGTCTGTCAGATTATAACCAGAGCCAGAGCGTAGCCCACACAGCAGGCTGTTGTAACCGCTATGAGACCCGGAACCATGAAACTGTGGTTGAAGTAGAATTTACCTATCTTTGTGGTTCCTGTGGTGTCGAATGTGCATGTTGCAATATCAGACGGATAGTTGGGGATGAAGAAATATCCGTAGCTGGAGGGCATTATGCCTATGAGGAGCGCAGGGGGCAGACCGAGACCCAGACCCACGGGGAGCATCATTTTGCATGTTGCCGCCTGAGAGTTGACCACAACGGATACAATGAACATCGCCAGAGCGAATGACCACGGGTATGCCTGAACCATCTCGGTTATGGAAACCTTGAACGCGGGCATGGCGTACTGGAAGTATGTATCGCTCATCCATGCTATGCCGAAGATGGCGATGCACGCTACCATGCCTGATTTGAAGACAACACCTTCGGGAATGAGCGATGGTTTGGTTTTTGTCACTATGAGTATGAGACCGCCGAAGGCGAGCATCATCATCTGGATGAGGGTTGCCATATCAACAGGCTTGGGCATGCCTTCTATTGTGCGCAGAGAGGGGAACATGCCGAAAATCACGATTACGCCGAGAGAAGCGAGGAACAGGAACACGGCACGGCGGGCTGAATCGGGCAGCTTCTCATTAAGCGTTGTTGCTGTGGTGTTTTCGATTCTTTCACGCCAGATGGGATCCTGCATGCGTTTCTGAAATTCGGGATCGTCCTTAAGTTCTTTGCCTCTGTATATGCTGTAGACGGACATTGCGATAGTACCGAGCAGTGTTGCGGGCAGTGTTACCGCAAGTATGGAAAGAAGGCTGAGCCCTTCTGTCAGGCCTGAAAGCTCAGAGAGATAGTAAACCACCGCCGCTGAAATAGGGCTTGCGGTTATACCCATCTGGGAGGCGACAGAGGCCGAAGCCATGGGGCGTTCGGGGCGTATGCCGTTTTTCAGGGCAACATCGCCTATGATAGGCATTATGGTATACACTGCGTGCCCTGTGCCGAGCATCACTGTCATGGTGTAGGTTACGAGGGGGCCGATTATTGTGACTTTCTTGGGGTTTGAGCGCAGAATCCGCTCCGCAATCTGAAGCATGTATTTCAGACCGCCTGCCGCCTCCAGTATGGACGCGCAGGTAACCACGGCAAGGATTATCAGCATAACGGTTATGGGGGGCGAGGTGGGGGGCATCTTGAAGATGAGAACCTCGATCAGAAGACCTATGCCCGAAACAACTCCGAGCCCTATTCCGCCGAAACGGCTGCCTATATAAAGCATTAAAAGGAGAAATAAAAATTCTAAGTACAGCATGGTGTACCTCCGTATTTTTCCGCAGGGGATTTTTTTTCTGCGGCTCTATACCGGGTATGATATATGTTTTTCTCGATTGTTAAAGTATTCGGAATAAAAGGATATTTAGGATTTAAAGAATATTCTGCACATTTTGCTCACGGTCGGGACAGTTTGCCGCTATATTGTACTCTTCATTTTCTGTTTGGTTATCGGGGGCGGTTCTTGAGCGGTTTGGCCGTATACGGCGGATTATTTTTCATAGCATTTCTTGCGGCCAGCATTTTCCCCGCACAGTCCGAAGCTGTTCTGGCGGGGCTCATCGCGGGCGGCTATCCGGTTTTTCTTCTGCTTGCTTTCGCCACAGCGGGCAATGTTCTGGGGTCTGTTTTTAACTGGTTTCTGGGCAGGGAGGCTGTGAGGTTTTCCGGCAGGAAATGGTTCCCGGTAAAGCCTGAAATCCTGCTGAAAGCACAGAACTGGTACGGCAGATACGGCAGATGGTCGCTGCTTTTAAGCTGGGTTCCGGTGATAGGGGATCCCCTGACCCTCGCGGCGGGGGTAATGCGGGAGAGGCTCCTGTTCTTTGTTCCCATAGTGTTTGCTGCGAAGCTTGGCAGATATATTGCCGTCTGGCTGGCAGTGCGGGGAATAGCAGCCTAGCAAATATTATCATTACAGTCTGAAGCAGCGAAATATCCTGATAAATAAACAGTACCTGCAAGCTGAAACTTCCGGCGGAAAGGTGCGGTTGCTTTTTTCCATGTACATTCCGTGCATTGATATTAAATTATACTTATTAAGACTGAATTAGAAAGCGAGGTGCTGAATGAGGAACCTTCTTTTGCTGATATTGTTTTTAGTGTGGATTTCCCCCGCCGCAGATGCGCAGACATTTCAATCAGAAGCTTACGCCCTGCGGGTTTCCACTGTTGCTTCCGGTCTGGAGCACCCCTGGGGTATGGCTTTTCTGCCGGACGGACGGATGCTTGTCACTGAACGGCCGGGGCGGATGCGTCTGGTAACCCCTGACGGAGCAGTTTCCAAGCCTCTGACCGGTCTTCCGGCTGTTTTTGCGGAAGGGCAGGGCGGTTTGCTGGATGTTGCTGTAGATCCGCAGTTTAATGCTAATTCCCTTATATATTTCTCATTCTCCGAGCAGCAGAACGGTCTGGCCTCCACTGCCGTTGCCCGTGCGGAACTCAGCGGCAGCTCTCTGAAAAATGTTCAGGTGATTTTCCGTCAGAATCCTAAAGTGCCCGGCAGAAACCATTGGGGCTCAAGACTTGTATTCGCACAGGACGGAACACTGTTTATCACCCTCGGCGACAGATTTGACTACCGGGATCAGGCTCAGAATCCGGAAAACCATATGGGCAAGGTTGTGCGCATTAACACGGACGGTTCACCCGCGTCAGGCAGCCCTTTTGTCCGCAAAGCCGGAGCCCTGCCTGAAATATGGTCATACGGCCACCGCAATGTTCAGGGAGCGGCAATAGAGCCTTCCGGCGGGAAATTATGGACAGTTGAGCACGGCCCCAGAGGCGGCGATGAGTTAAACTTAACCGAAGCCGGTATTAACTACGGATGGCCTCAGGCCAGCTACGGTTCCCACTACAGCGGCGTATCCATACCGGATGAGCATGCGGAGCGGGGCTTTCGTGAGCCTGTATACTACTGGACACCCTCTCTTGCGCCCAGCGGACTGATGTTTTACAGCGGCAGCGGCTTCCCAGCGTGGCAGGGCAATGTGTTTATGGGTACTCTAGCTGGTAAGAGCTTGGTGAGGCTGGTTTTATCCGGCGGAAAGGTTGTCTCTGAGGAGCGGCTTCTGCAAGGGCTTGGCGAGCGTCTGCGGGATGTACGTCAGGGCCCGGACGGATGGATATATATTCTGACGGATGACAAAAACGGACGTATACTGCGGCTGGAGAGAGCCGGAAATTAAGAAAGCCGCAGAAGCAGTGCCGGGAGTGAGCGGAATTGCCTGAACTGTCTGATTTTTTGTGCTATTATACTGATATTTAATTTTAACACAGGGTATGTATGAAAAAGAAAGCAGCAGTTATAATAGCGGCTCTGTTTATGTCCGCATGCGCACCGAAGATAACCGAAACCGTGCTTATGCCCGCAGGGGCGGAGGGTATATCCGGTATAAGGAGCATCGCAGTTCTGCCCTTTGACGGAAACTACGGAGCTAAAATAACACCTTCTGTTGAGAATGTGCTGGCATCTGCCGAAGTGCAGGGGAACAGATATTTTACTGTTGCCGACAGGCAGAACCTGAACAGAATAATGCAGGAACAGAAGCTTCAGATCTCAGGTGCGGTGGATGAAAGAACGGCTGTCAGGCTCGGAAGGCTGACCGGAGTGCAGGGTATTTTCACCGGTTCAGCGGAAAAGTCGGTAAGCAGGGGAACTTATACAGCAAACCGCTCCAGATGCTCCTCCTGGGATAAAAAAGGCAAATGCACAGCCTATGCGAACTACACTGTTACCTGCGTTGAAAAGAAAGCCGAAATTATCTTTCTGCCCAAGCTCATAGATGTTTCAACAGCGCTGGTTGCCTATTCTGACAGAATCTCATTCACTTCATCAGACAGAACCTGCCCGGACAGCTCCTCTGCACCGGCTTCGGATGAAACACTGCTGTCAGCGGCGGAAAGCGGGGTTCTGGATAAGTTCAGAACCCAGATAGCTCCCTATGCGGCAAGGGTGACCTTCACACTGATGAAATCGGATGACGGTGTGAAGGAGAGCGAAGGGAAAAAGCTCCTTAAGTCCTCTCTTGAGTTTGCAGAGGCAGGGCGCATGGACAGGGCATGTGAAATGTGGCATGAAGGGGCGGAGAAATACCCTCAGTCTCCTGCATTTCTGCATAACCTCGGTCTGTGCAGTGAGATAAAGGCGGATTATGACAAGGCGCTTGAACTGTACAAAAGGGCGGACAGGCTCACAGATAAGCCGGATAAGGTTCTGGGCGCTGCCCTTGTCAGAACCGAAAAACGGATACAGGAGCGGGAGCTTCTCAAAAAGCAGCTTCAGTAAGCTTTTTCAGCGGAGTATTTTTCCGCCGTTAATCTGTTTCAGTTTCCTGTACACTGTTGATGCGCTTACTCCGAGGTATCTGGCGGCGTTCTGCACATTCCCTGTTTTTTTCACAGTATTCAGTATTATTTCGTTCTCAGCGGCTCTTATATCATCAAGGTCGGAGCATCTTCGCCTGCTTTGGATCTCGAAAATATCATCAGGAAGATCAGAAGGCTTTATAATGTTTTTTTCAGCTACGGTTACAGCATAGATCATAGCATTCTCAAGCTGGCGCACATTGCCCGGCCAACAGTATTCTCTCAGAATTTCTTCGGTATCGGGGCACAGAGAGTAAGGCGGAAGACAGAAGTGTTCGCAGGTGGTTCTTATGAAATGGTCCGCCAGCAGGAGTATGTCATCAGTGCGCTGACGCAGTGACGGAATTTCCAGGTTGACCACTGAAAGTCTGAAATAAAGATCCTGTCTGAATCTGTTATTCAAAATATCCTCCGCCAATGGTCTGTTGGTTGCGGCCACAACCCTGAAATTAACCGGAACAGGTTTGTGGCCGCCCACACGCACCACCTCTCTTTCTTCCAGAACACGCAGCAGCACTGCCTGAAGCTCAAGGGGCATATCCCCGATTTCATCAAGGAAAAGAGTGCCTCCGTCCGCATATTCGATCTTACCTTTCTTGCCGTTTCTTTCCGCTCCGGTGAAGCTCCCTTTCTCATATCCGAAAAGCTCACTCTCGATCAATGTTCTTGGAATGGAAGCGCAGTTTATTGCTACAAAAGGTGATTTCGGATTATAGAAGTTGTGTATTGCTCTGGCGAAAAGCTCTTTTCCTGTGCCGCTCTCCCCAAGAAGCAGTATATTCACCGGTTTTGCAGCTACTGTTTTCGCTTTATTTTTTAGTTTTTCCATTACCATACTGCGTGAAATAATATTCTCAAAAGCTATATTGCCGCTGCCTCCGTGCTTGTTCAGACCGAATATGTCATTTTTGCGCACCATTTTTATTATGGCGCCCTTTGAATATCTCATATTTCTGTTGAAAAACGGTGAAATATCAAACTCCACTCTGACTGACTGGTTATTGACAATGCCTATTTCCTGCTTCTTCACGGATCTGCCGGTTTTAAGCGACTGAAATATATAGGACGAATCTTCCAGCAGTGAGCTGAGCTTTGTTCTTATTTTGGTTTCGTCTGCCCTCAGCAGTCTTTTAGCCTCGTTATTGATGTTTATAATATGACAGTCCTCATCGATAGATATGAAGCCGTCCTTGGCGTAATCAAAAGTTGCTTTCAGTGTGGAATCCATGAGTTTCAGGCGTTTGCTTCTTCTCAGGAGCTTAACCTGACTGGAAAGAGCCTGAGCAGTGGCTATGGTCCAGCCCAGAGTGTGTTCCAGCATGTTTGAGATATTCGCCTTCTCCTGACTGAGTATGATACAGCCTATAATTTCCCCGTATTCATTGGTGACAGGCGCAGCGGATGTCACATTTTCTTCCAGAACTTTCAGATAATTGACCGGACCGGCTATATGCACCGGTCTGTTGTATTTCAGTGCGAGAGTGTGCGCAGTGCATCCGACATTTTTTTCATCCCATATATCCCCGGAGGCACTGATAAGGTACTTCCAGCCTTTCAGTTTATTAAAATGCATGGGGAGGGTGAGCATCACACCGTTTTCATCACAGAGGTTCATATCAAATTTTGTGCTTGAAAGTATTTGGGAGTAAGTTTTGACATAGTCGAAAAATAAATCAATCAGGTACTGCTTTTTATCCAGAAGGAGGCTGAACTCGTCCTGCGGCATCCGCGGCAGTAAAAACTCATGATCCCATGGAATGCCGTGACTTCGTGAAAGCCGCCACATTTCTATAACCTCTTCGGGGAGGTGCGGAACTGGCTCCGGCACAATACCTGTTTCAATGAACCGTCTCTTTGCTACGGCTATCTGCTCCCAGACTGAGGACGAGGTACTGAAAGCAATTATGGGAGTTTTCAGACTACCTATCATATAAACCGCCTAAAAATAAAAAATAGTTACTTCTGATAATGTAATTTTAAAATAGCCGCAGTCAGCGGGCATATCAACCGATATGATTTTTTTATTTCTGACTGTTTTCTCATTTCTGATAAAAAACACCGATACCGTATGGTTTGTAACTTATTTGTATGAAAAGATAATTGCAAAAGCACTCTTTGGCATGCTGACTGCTCCTTCTCAGGCACAACGCTTTTAAGGAGAAGCAACATGAACAAAAACTGTTTATGGACTAATTTTATTTTTTATTTCAGAGCTCTCGCAGCGGCAGTCACACTGCTGTTTACTGCTCTGGTGCCTTTGAATGCCTCGGCTGCAGGCACGCTGGCGGAAATATTCAGCGAAGGGCAGGCCTATGGCGAATTAAGGCTGTATTCATTTACAACGGACTATTCCGAAAACACCCCCGATGCAAATGACAATGCTGTCGGCGGTATTGTTTACCTCCGAACAGCCGAGGTGAAGGGGATAAGTTTCGGAGCCACGCTGGGTATCGCGGAAGATTTTTTCAGTGATGACGACAAAGATTCCTTCAAGCTGCTTCAGGAAAACCATGACGGCTACAGAAAGTTTCTTGAAGCCTATGTTCAGGGGCACTGGTTTGACACAACAATCAAATACGGTGCTCAAATCATCTACACCCCGTATGCGGACATAGATCCCGGACGTTTCCTTCCCAAAACTTACAAAGGGCTGTCTTTAATCAACAAAAGCATAAGAAATCTTGAACTGCATGCATACTACATAACTGACTTTTCTGACTGGTGCGAAGACTGGTACCGCCCTGTGGGAACAGGCATGAACGCCAACAACTATGATGACCCCCTGTACATAGGCGGGTTCAAATACCGTCTTGAGACAGACCCTGTGAATGTTGAGTTTGAGGCATGGGGTTACAACCTCAGAGACACTTTTAATCTGGGCTTTCTGAGGATGAAGGCTGAGAAACAGATAGGGGATCTGTCCCTGTTCTTTATGCCTTCCTACACCGTCCAGAAATCGATCGGCGATGAAACTTCCGGCAAGATAGACACATACGAAATAGGTTTTGAAACCGGATTCAAGTATGCCGGACTTGAGCTTAAAGGATTCCTCTCGAAATCAGGGGATGATGATCTGGCGACTCCGTGGGGTCCCGGAGGCAGGGTAATAAAACAGGAGGAGAGGATCTCAGGCTTTGCCGAAATGGATGCCTACGCCGTGCGTATGGAATACAACTTCTCTTCTCTCAGTCTCCCCGGCCTGACAGCGGCCGTTTACTATGCCGATTATGATTCACCCTATGCTTACAGCGACTCAAAGGAAACAAACTACGTTCTCAGGTACAACTTCGGCAAAGAGTTCAATAAGGCTCTGGAAGGAGTGAGTGTTGAACTTACATATGCTGATGTTGATTTTGAACGCAGTGAAGATTTCAAAAGAACGGATCTCCGCATTAAGTTCCCGTTCTCATTCACAAAGCTTTAAAGGACGGAGGTTTGCGATGACTGCAAATACTGAAAACAGAGGCACTCTGTCCGAAACGGCTCTGGAACGCCTGATGGAGAGAATAGAGGAAGAGCGAGGTGTTCAGGAGATCATGTACGGGATACTCAGCTTCTGTACATCGGAGAGAACCACGCCTGAGATTCTGAAATACGTTAAGGAACTGGGTTCGGATCTTATTCTTTATTCTCCGGAGACACTCATCACATGGCTCTATAATGCCCACGGGCTGAGAGCAGCCGGTGACGAAGCTGAAACAGTGTGGATCAGCACTCCTGAAGGGGCAGCCGCCGCTGACAGGCGGAACAGCTCTGACCGTCTGCAATGTCTTCTTGAGCATGAGGCGGCCTTTAATAACCTCTATGTCAGTATTCTCAGAAGTTGTGTGACACCGAAGACCAAGGAAGAGATTGAGGCGGTCGTTGAACCGATTCTCCGCGCCGGAAGCACTGAAATATACCCGGCCTATTTCATCGGAATGCTGGAAGAGGCAGGCGGACTCAGGTGGGAGAATAAATGGCGCACAACGGAAAAGGGAGTGAAGCTGCTGGAAGCGGCTGCCTCTTAAAATGTTCACTTCATATTAAGGAGAAGAAAATGAAGCAACTAAGGATGAACCGCAGGGATTTCATTAAAGCCACGGCTGTAACCGGTACCGCGCTTTCCATGAGCGGGCTGGGGAGCGGAATGCTTGTTCCCAAAGCGGACGCGGCAGAAGAGAGCGGTGTTCAGATCATCGAAACCTGCTGCCGCAACTGTACAGCGGAATGCGGCGTATTGGCTCATGTTAAGGACGGCCGTGTAATCAAAATTGAAGGCAATCCTGAGTTTACAAGAAGCGAGGGCGCACTGTGTGTTAAAGGGCTCTCAGGAATTCAGGCGCTCTACAACCCAAACAGAAACAAATACCCTCTTCAGCGTGTGGGAGCGAGAGGTGAAAACAAGTGGAAACGTGTTTCGTGGGAAGAGGCAATAGATAAAATAGCCCGCAAGCTCATGGAATTCCGTGAAAAATACGGTGCTGAGTCTGTTTTCGCTTCGACTGGCGGCGGCGGTAACCCCAACTTCATGAGTCCGGGCAGGTTCTGCAACTCTTTTGACACCCCCAACTGGTTTGAGCCCGGCGCAGCCCAGTGCTATCTGCCCAGAACCCTTATGTTCATGTTCTGCTACGGCGGCGGCACTTTCTATAACAGCGACACAAGCCTCGGCGACAACAACATACACGAAGCCTATGACTACAATAACCTCAAAACCAAAGCTGCGGTTCTCTGGGGCACAGCACCTTCATACAGCGGGCCTTCGCAGTCCGGCAGGGTTCTTGTGGAGAACAGGGCTAAGGGAGTCAAAACCGTTGTTATCGACCCCAGATTCACCCCTGATGCCTCAAAGGCTGATGTCTGGCTTCCGATCAGACCGGGCACGGATGTTGCCCTCGCTCTGGCATGGATGCGCTACATTCTCGAACACAGGCTTTACGACCATGAGTTTTGCCTGAAATGGACAAACATGCCTTATCTCGTTAACACCAAGACAAAAATGCACCTTCGTGAGAGTGATATAAAGCAGGGCGGCAGAAAAGATGTTTATGTTGTATGGGACAGAAAGTCCAAAACCGCGAAAGCCCTCGAATATCCGTGGAACGACACGCTTGATGCGGCAATGGAAGGCACTTACACGGTTAACGGCAGTGAATGCAAAACAGGCTTTCAGATGCTTAAGGAAAGATGCGAGCCGTGGACAATAAAAAAAGCCGCTGAGATCTGCTGGCTGAGAGAAGCGGATATTGTGAAAGCAATAGAGATTTACGCTCAGACACCGTCATGGCTTTCTCTCGGAGTTGCAACAGACCAGAACCCCAACTCCACGCAGATGGCTCACTGTGCAGCTATTCTCAATATTATAATGGGCAACATAGAAAAACCCGGTTCGGCTCTCCAGAGGTTTAAAAACGTTTGCAGATCCCCTGTGGGTACAGACCCGCTGATGAACTTCCTTTCGCATGATCAGCTTAAAAAGCGTCTCGGCGGAAACGAGTTCAAAGGCATGATGCAGTGGTGGACGGGCAACGTTGCTAAACATCTTGATGCTCTCAGAACCGGAAAGCCCTATAAGCTTAAAGCGTGGCTTGAGCGTTCCGGCAATAAGATGGGTACGGTTGCAAATACCTATGAATGGTCTAAAGTTGTTCATAATCTTGAACTTATAGTCCATATGTATATGTATCCGACCGGTTTTTCACCCTACGCGGATTTCCTTCTGCCCACTAACGAGTGGCTGGAAACAGATCTTCCTGTGGACTGCTTCAATAAGTTCTTCGCACGTCAGGCGACGACGCACCTCTATGAAACAGTCAATGAGTATGAGATATGGGCGTGGATAGTTAAGCGCTGCGCAGACCTCGGTCATGAGCAGTGCAAACGCACATTTGATCCGAAGGAAACTGCTCCGCAGCACCCGACTTTCACTAATTATAATGATCAGCTTGACTGGTGGTGCAAATCATACGGTATGAAGTGGGAAGAACTCAAAAAAGGGCCAATCGAAAAATTCCCGCTGTCTGATATGAAGGAGTACTACGTTTACAAACAGATTGATCCCGCCACCGGAAAACCGAAAGGCTTCAATACTATTTCAAAAAAATGCGAGATCTATCTGGAAACGCTGATAACACTGGGCCGAACCGGAGCACCGTTCGTTCAGAAGCCTCTCCCCCCTGCACCTCACGACTATAACCCTCTCCCCTTTTACATAGAACCGGAGGAGAGCCCGAACAAACCTATAGGCAAGGAATTTCCCCTTGTGATGACAAACGGAAGGCTTCCCTTCTGGCATCATATCACTCTGAGAAATATCCCTTATCTCAGAGAGATACAGCCCGTGGCGGATATTTGGCTCAACCCTGTTGATGCGAAAAAATACGGCATATCGCAGAGCGACTGGGTATGGGTTGAATCAAAAAGAGGCAGAATCAACGCAAGAGCATTGGTTACCGAAGGCATAGCAAAAGGAACCGTGTACATGGAAAGGTTCTGGAACCCTGAAAATATTAATGAAAAAACTCACGGATGGCAGGAGATGAACGTTAACGTTCTCAGCCGCAGCGATGGCCCTTACAACGAAGTGGTGGGTACATACACGCTCAGAGGTTATCAGGTGAAAATCTACAAAGCCGAAGGCGCCCCCAAAGGGGTATGGATTAAGCCGGAAGAGTTTGAACCGTGGATGCCTCAGGCCTCCAAGCCTACTAAAAGAGTTGCCGGAGTTGTGAAATGAAAAAGAAATCTATGCTGATAGACCTTGACCGCTGCATCGGCTGCTTTTCCTGCGAAGTTGCATGCAAAAACGAAAACAATATCGATCTGGGAATCCAGTGGAACAAGGTTTTCACGATCGGCCCCACAGGAGTATTTCCCGATCTGGAAATGTATTTTCTGCCGTCCTTGTGTCAGGCGTGCGATTCCGCTCCCTGCGTGGCGGTATGCCCCACCGGAGCCTCGCATGTTAATGCGGAGGGTGTGATTCTTGTGGATCACCAGAAATGTATAGGATGCATGGCCTGCATCACCGCCTGCCCGTATAAAGCCCGTTCTTTCAATACGAAAAGCGCAGTTGTGGAAAAATGTACTCTCTGCGATCACCTGAAGGCTCCGGATAAGCCGGCGTGTGTTAAGGCATGCTGCGCTAAAGCCAGATTTGTCGGTGATTTTGACGATCCCGGAGGAGAGATACAGCAGAGGATCAAAAAAGCCGGAGAGAAAAATGTTCATGCTCTGCCGGATGCAGGAAACAGCCCGACCATGCGGTATATTCTCAGTGAAAAAACCGCAAAATGGCATGACAGAAAGACATGGGTATTCTTCCCTGAGAAAAACTGAAAACTTTTCTGAACGGAAGAAGCACTGGTGAACAAATAAGGAGAGCGGAACTTTATCCGCTCTCCTGAATACAAAACAGCAGCCGACAAAACCGGGGGTTTATCCATGAGCAATTTGGCAGCTTATTCAGAAATAATTTCAAACAGGGAGAATATGTACCTGTTTCTTACCAACATTTATAAAACGGAAGTAACCGACAGCTTTTATAATATCATAAAGAATCTGGATTTCTCATCAGAGCCTCAGAATGAGCTTTCCGGCGGATATGAAAGGATTCTGGGCTTCTGCCGTACCGACTGGCATGACCCAGTTACAGATCTCGCGGTGGACTATGCGAGGATTTTTCTGGGAGCAGGGGTAGTGGAGACCGCGCAGAGCGCCTTTCCTTACGAATCTGTTTATACAAGCGAAAAACGTCTGATAATGCAGGAAGCCAGAGACGAAGTTCTGGCTTTATACCGCAAATACGGGCTCGGAGTGAGCAGCAAGTATAATATTCCGGAAGATCATCTGGCTCTGGAGCTTGAGTTTATGGCTCATCTGTGCGGTCTTGTCAGGCAGTCGGCCGAAAACGGTGATTTCAAAAAGACCGTGAGCCTTCTCAGGGAGCAGAGAGAATTTATCGAGAAGCATCTTATGAGGTGGGTTCCCGCTTTCTGTAATGATATTGGCAGAATTGCGTCCACAGAGTTCTATCGCGGAGCGGCTGAACTCACTGTTTCTTTCCTGAATATGGATGCTGAAATCGTCAGTGATCTGCTGGTGAACTTCCAGCATGAACAGGAAGGATAAAGCCATGAATACTAAATGGAATATGACTTTTTTTATGTTTATAGGGCTTGCGGGCGCATGTATGCTTCTTTATTCATCAGCGGCCGGGTACTTTAACAGATACAGCAGCACAAAACACAGGATTTACGCTTTGCCGGCAGGTGTAAGCTGTACGGCGGCAGCGCTGATTGTTCTGCTGGGGATAAACGATTTTTCCCGGATGCTGAATATTCTTATGCGGCCATACTCCGGCCTTAGCAGTGCTGTTCTGGCTCAGGTGGCAGCCGCTTTCGCAGGATTTATTCTGTTTTTCAGAGATTCAGGGAAGCAGACCCTTAAAGCAGTGTCAGTTCTTTTGAGTCTGGTTTCAGTGTTCTGTATTGCCAGATATTACATGATGGTTGCCAGACCGGCCCTTGATACTCACATACTTACAATGCTTTTCATGGCAGCGGTCATATTCGGAACCTGGCTGTTGATGAGCTTAAATTCTGATTTTAACTCAGGAGCGGAAGCTGAGATTAAAACAGGGCTGGGGATTGTTGCTGTGTGCGGCATACTGCTTGCGGTTTTTGTTGCAAGAATGGCATTTTTGACTGCTGAAGACAGAATCCTGTCAGCCCATAAGCTCATAGCAGGTGACTATTCAATTCTGTTCTGGGCTTTGGCTGTTCTGCTTTTTTTTGTTCCTTTTGCATTGCTTATTATTTCATTGGCAAAGAAGAGAATCTGCATGCCTGTGCTCTGCGGGGCATCCTTTGCCGCAGGTGTGTTTCTGCTCAGTGTGCTTATCAACCAGATGCCTGTTGTCAAAGACAGCATAAACAACAGGATTATATTTTAGACCCAAGGCTTTGAAATGATTTTTACGAGAAGAAATTTCATAAAAACAGCCGTAATATCGCTTTTATCTCCGGCTGAGGTATTTGCGGGGAATGAGTCAGTTTCTCCGCTGAGACCTCCCGGAGCTCTGCCCGAAAATGAATTTCTTTCAAAATGTATCAGGTGTCAGAAATGCCTTCAGGTATGCCCGACTAAGGTTCTTGTTCCCACATCTCTCAGCCACGGAATTATTGCCGTTAATACTCCTGCTGTGTCTTTCAGGCGAGGGTACTGCAACTCGTGCCTGAAATGCGCCGAAGTCTGCCCTACAGGGGCTCTTGTGCCTGTGACAAAGGAGACTCTGGATATAGGAACTGCGGCAATAATTGAGAAGGACTGCGTAGCCTGGGACTGGACAGGCTGTACAGTGTGCGTGGATAACTGCCCGCTCAAGGCGATATATCTCGATGGACACAAACGCCCTGTTGTTATTCCTGAAAAATGCAACGGATGCGGTATATGCGAGCTGAAATGCCCTTCTCCGTCACTGAGAGCATCCATTCAGGGGAAAGGGATTATTGTAATTAAAAGACCGTCAGGCGTTCCGCCGAGAAATGCGGGTTCCGACGAAGCGGGAAAGGGTCAAGAGTCTTGAAAAGAATAAAATTTTCCAAAATAAGATACTATGTGCTGATGGCAGCCATTATTGCTGTTGTATTGGCTGATGCCGGCGATTTCGGGCTGGGCACGTTCTGCGGTATGTGCCCGGTCGGCTTTCTTGAAGTATGGGCAGCCTCAAAAAACGTTCCATGGGGCATGCTGTCAGCCGTGCTGATTTTTCTTGTCGCAGCTTACATATTGGGGAGAGTCTTTTGCTCATGGTTCTGCCCCACTGCTTTTACCGTCAAAACCTTTAATACTGCTCCCAAAACAGTATCTGGCCGGGCGGGGAGTTTTTCCTATGCTGTTCTCGGAGTGTCTGTTGCAGCCTCATTTTTCGCAGGGTTTCCGGTATTCTGTCTCATTTGCCCCATCGGGCTTTTTTTCGGGTTTATTTTCGCAGTGCTTAAAGTTACGCATGTTTTTGAACCGGGTATAACGCTTCTGGTTTTTCCTCTGATTATAATTGCAGAGCTGATTCTTTTCCGGAAATGGTGCTCCGCCGTCTGCCCTGTGTCAGCATTGATTACCCTTGTGTCAAGAATACCCGGCGTGAAACTGAGGCTGAGAGTGAACAGGGAAACCTGTCTGCTCAGTCAGGAAACGCCATGCGGACTGTGCTCTGAGAATTGCAGTGAAAAAATCAAAGTAACCGAAGGCGGCAAACATTTTTTCGAAAAATGCACAAGCTGCATGGAGTGCGCGGACAACTGCCCGACAAAATCAATATCATTTGCGGTGAACAGGAAAAAGGCGGCAGAGAACCGCCGCCGCTGATATTTTATGCCTCAAACCATGATGCTGTCCGTTTGCATATCCCGACCAGCATAAGCATCACCGGAACCTCGATAAGCACTCCGACAACAGTGGCAAGAGCCGCTCCGGAAGAGAGCCCGAACAGCATTACCGCTGTGGCTATTGCAACCTCAAAATGGTTTGATGCGCCGATCATCGCTGCCGGAGCCGCATCCTCATATTTAAGCTTAAGCATCTTCGCTCCGATGTAGCCAAGGGCGAAGATAAAAACTGTCTGAATGAACAGCGGAACTGAGATCCACAGGATCGTCAGCGGGTTGGCGAGTATAACCTCCCCCTTGAAGCTGAAAAGCAGCACAAGGGTGAGCAGGAGAGCGCCGATTGTTACCGGAGTGAGCAGGTGGAGAAACTTTTCCCTGAACCACTCCTCACCTTTTGCGCTGATTATCAGCTTTCTGGAAAAATAACCCGCGACAAGAGGCAGTGCCACATAAACGCCGACTGAAAGCAGAAGTGCCTGCCACGGAACGGGAAGCTTGCCCACGCCGAGGAGGAATCCGCCGAGGATTCCGTAAAGCACAAGCATTGTGAGAGAATTTATTGCGACCATGACAAGGGTGAGCCCATCATTTCCCCTTGAAAGGTAGCCCCACACCAGAACCATCGCCGTGCAGGGGGCAATACCCAGAAGAATGCATCCTGCGAAATAGCTCCGCCAGAGGGGTATCTCAAGCATTTTGACTCCGTCAGCAAGAACCACTGTGCCCGCTCCGTGCGTACTGCCCACGGGAAGGTCAAGCCCGAAGGGCATTTTAACCAGATCCACCGCCTCAGCACCTATGAAGCCCCTGAACAGAAAGCCTAAAAATACAAGGGCGATAATGTACATTGTGAATGGTTTTACGCACCAGTTTATAAAGAGGGTGAGAAATACAGGTCTGCCGCTTCTGCCCGCTCTGATTACCTTTTCAAAATCAATTTTAACCATAATCGGGTACATCATAAAGAAAAGGCATACTGCAATCGGCAGTGACACAACCGGAGTGCCGCTCACATTGATTGACATCCCGTCCAGAGTTTTCGCCAGTTCAGGGGCGATCTTGCCGAGGGCTATGCCGCCGATTATGCAGAGGGCGACCCAGAGGGTAAGGTATTTTTCAAATATGCTTGTCATTCTGCGTTCATCGGCGCAGTTTACATTGCTCATCAATTTCTCCTTATTGTTTAACGGCTTTAATCACTGCGGATACCACATAGTCTTCTATGCTGCTGCCCGGAGACCACTCTGAGATAAACTCACGGCTTTCATCCTTTGGCGTTATATTTATGCTGCTGAACCCGCTTCTGCGCATCATTTCCTCAAGCTTGCCGATGTGGGCTGCCCCTGCCATGCAGCCGGTGTACATCGCAAGATTATTTTTAACCTCTTCCGGCAGTTCGGCTGTTGCCACTATGTCCGAAACGGCGATTCTCCCGCCTTTTTTCAGAACACGGAAGCATTCCCTGAAAACTTTTTCCTTATCAGGCGAAAGGTTTATTACGCAGTTGGAGATTATTACATCAACTGTGGAGTCCCCTGCGGGTAGGTTTTCAATCTCGCCCAGACGGAAATCAACATTGCCGAAGCCGTTTTCCCCCGCTGTTTTGCGTGCCTTGCTTATCATCTCAGGCGTCATGTCCACACCTATCACCTGCCCGTCCGTGCCTACGGCTCTGGCGGCGAGAAAGCAGTCAATACCCCCTCCGCTGCCTAAGTCCAGAACGGTTTCACCTGTTTTCAGCTCCGCTTCGGCTATGGGATTGCCGCAGCCCAATCCAAGATTGGCGCTTTTCGGAATGGATGCCAGCTCTTCAGCGGAGTAGCCGAGGACAACGGAAATTGATTCTGCGTCCGCAGTTTTTCCGCTGCCGCAGCATGATTCAGTCTCGCATCCGCACCCGGCCGGCTCCGCTACGGCAAATTTTCTGTAATTATTTCTCACTGCTGCTCTTATTCCGTCTTTACCGCTTTGGCTCATACTGCCTCCGAAACTTTTGACATTTATTTGTATTCTTCATGAGAATTTCTTATTTCTATATTTATAGAAATGAAGCAGCGGAAAAGCAAGTTAAAAATAAGTCATATTTCGGAGGAGCCATGTCCAGAAAAAAAGTTCTTTTTGTGTGCGTGCATAACAGCGCAAGGAGCCAGATGGCGGAAGCCCTGCTCAACAGTATTGCCCCTGACAGATTCATAGCTGAAAGTGCGGGACTGACCCCCGGTAAGCTTAATCCGTTCGCGGTGGAGGCTATGAAGGAGACAGGGATAGATATTTCCGGAAACAGTGTGGACAGTGTTTTCGATTTTTTCAAGGCGGGCAAGGTATTCAGTTACATAATAACTGTCTGCGACGCGGAAGCCGCGGAAAGATGCCCGCTTTTCCCCGGTGTGGAGGTCAAGAGAGTCCACTGGGCATTTCCCGATCCCTCCGCAGCGGAAGGCGGACAAGATGAGAAGCTTCAGGCTGCGAGAGAAGTAAGGGATATGATAAGGGCAAAGCTTGAGGAGTGGCTTAAAACCGTATAAAACTTTCTGTGCGGCCGGAATATCTGTTCCGGCTGCATGCTTAATCAGCTAAATTATCCTTTCAATTCTCTCATTTTTATGGTTATCATAATGAATCGGAAACCACCCGAACCCCATTTTTGAATGTTTTGACTCCAAACCTGCTTTAGGAGAAAAACCTATGAAAACAGCCGTGTATATTTCATTTACAGCATTGTTTATATTTCTATTATCCGCAGTTTATGCAAACGCACAGGAAAAGGACACTATTCATTTCGGTGTTGCCTCGGTTATTTCACCGGGCGAAAGCTACAGTCAGTACAGTGCGCTCAGCGATTATCTCGGTAAAAAGCTTAGTATGAAGGTTGCGTTCTTTCAGAAGGACAGCTATGCCAAAATGAACTCAATGATAAGGGAAGGAGAGGTGGATGTGGCTACTGTCTGTACCGGCGCCCTTCTTGACCTGAATGAAAAAGATTATAAGGTTCTTGCCATTCCGGTTGTGAGGGGCAAATCGTCTTATCATTCGTACATAATAGTTTCTGAAAAATCAGGTATTAAGTCTGTAGATGAGCTCAAAGGGCAGACATTCGCCTTTACAGGCAGCCTCTCCAACAGCGGAGCGCTTTATCCGACATATCTTATTGCAAAGAACACCAATCATAACCCTGACCGTTACTTCTCAAAGGTTTACTATACCGGCAACCACGACAAATCCATTTTTCTTGTGAACAGCGGGGTGGTGGCGGGTGCGGCGGTGGACAGTCTTATCTTTGAGTATTTCAGGGAAAAATACCCCGAAAAGGTGGCGAATATCCGCATCATTGATATTTCCCCTGAGTTTCTGGCTCCTCCCATAGTCGCCTCAGGCAAGGTTCCCGATAAGCTGTTTAAAAGGATGCAGAATGTTCTGACAAACATGCACAAGGATGATGACGGGCGGAAAATACTCGGCGGTATTCTTGTAGACAGACTGATTCCGCCGGACAGCCACAGTCTGGACAGCATGATAGAGATGAAGAAGTTTTTAGATGCGCGTTCCCGCTAGATTCATCCCCGATTCATTCAGAAACAGGGTTCTTCTGCTTATAATTTTTCTGGGCATTTCCGCCATGGTGCTTGAGCTTGCCATAGTCACCTCCTTTCAGTACCAGTTTATACGAAAAGGAGCGGAAAACACTCTCGCAAGCCAGCATAAGGTCATTGAGTCTTACATCTCCGAAGCTATGCTTTATGACAATATATATGATATGTATTCTCTGCTGAAGGCCTCCACGGATGCCCACGAGTTTATAAAAAACGTCTACCTTTTTGACAGTGGCGGACACCTTGTTGTGGATGCTCTCACGCAGGGCGGATGGGATGAATCCATGCGCAGCGGATGGTATTTCGAATATAAAATACTTGCAAAAAACGAAGTGATCGGCGAAGTGGTGTACGTTCTGAACAGCGCTTATGTGAACAGTGCCGTTGCGCTTCAGTTTGTGGAAACCTGCTTTTTTTTCCTGATTCTTCTGGGAATAGGTCTTGTTTTTGCCACAAAAATATCCGTTTTTATTACAAAGCCGCTCCTTTCCCTCTCTCATGAGATAAACAAGTTTACTCTCGACAACCTGCCGGAAAAGATTGAGACGGATAAGTATGCAACAACAGAGATAAAGGCGCTGGCGGAAACTCTGGGGAATATGTCACGCACGCTCAAAGATGCCTTGAATGAGATCTACCTTCAAAGCGAGCAGCTTAAGAGGAGTGAAAGGCTTGCGACTGTGGGCACAATGGCTGCGGGGCTTGCCCACGAGCTGAAAAATCCGATTATGACAATCAATCTGCTCTCCATGAGCCTTAAAGAGAACCATTCAGATCCTCATTCAGCAGAGGATCTGGCGGTTATGCGCAAGGAGTCGGACAGAATAGTGGCGACACTTAACGACTTTCTCAGCCTTTCCCGCCCCATGGAGGTAAGGCTTGAGGAAACGTCCGCCCATGCTGTGACAGCTTATCTTGTGCAGTATATAAAAAGCAGATTTAAAGACAGTCTTACCGCATCGGTTCAGGCAGGCGGCAACATAAGTTTTGTCAGCGATCCGGAAAAGCTTTATCAGGTGTTGATCAGCATGGTTCACAACTCTTCCGAGGCAGGGGCTACGAAAGTAAATTTCGGCTTCGGACGGGAAAACGGATTTGTGGTGTTTGAAATTTCTGACAACGGGTGCGGAATCCCGCAGGAGAAACAGTCTAAAATTTTTATGCCGTTTTACACCTCAAAGGCGACCGGAACAGGGCTGGGACTGACATACACTGAAATGATTCTGGAGATTCTCGGCGGCGGACTTGAGCTGGACAAGGCATACTCCGGCGGTGCAAAATTCATTATAAAAGTGAAGGATTATGAAAAAGATACTGATAATTGACGATGATACATCCCTGTGCTACGGCATGAAGCGGGTTCTTTCAGGCAGATATTCCGTTTCCACCGCTTTTTCCTCTGAGGAGGCTTTCGAGTACCTGAATACAGAAAGCTGCAGTCTTATTCTGCTGGATTACAGGCTTGGCTCGGAGAACGGTCTTGAGGTTCTGGAAAAAATAAAGGAGCTCTCCCGTGCGGTTCCTGTGGTTATGCTGACAGCTTTCGGCACAAGCGATACAGTGCTTGATTCGTTTAAGCTCGGAGCAGCGGATTTCCTTGTGAAGCCGGTTGATTATGAGGAGCTTACCGACTGTATAGAAAAGTATGCCCGTCCTGATAAGGTTTCCTGCGGGGAGGATGCTCTTGCTGTGGAGGAGACAGAAGAGAGAGACTCCGCTTTTGTGGGTTCATCACGCAAAATCCGTGATGTTTTTAAACTGATTGCCACTGTTGCAAACTCGAACACCCCTGTTTTCATAACCGGAGAAAGCGGTACGGGCAAAGAGCTGATAGCCGGTCTTGTTCACGAACGGAGCCACCGGAGGGATAAGCCTTTTGTGGTGATTAACTGCGCGGCTATCCCCCGTGAACTGCTTGAGAGCGAACTTTTCGGCTATGTGAAAGGAGCCTTCACCGGAGCCCATCAGGACAGAACAGGCAAGTTTGAGGCTGCTCACACCGGAACCCTTTTTCTGGACGAGATAGGCGAACTGCCTGTTGAGCTTCAGTCTAAAATGCTGAGAGTGCTCCAGAACGGCACAATCGAGAAGCTGGGCTCAAATAAGCCTGTTCATGTGGATGTCCGCATTGTTTCCGCCACAAACAGGAACATCGCGGAACTCATTGCCGCCGGAGAATTTCGTTCCGATCTGTTTTACAGGCTGAATGTTGTGGATATAAAGCTGCCGCCATTAAGGGAAAGAACGGATGACATACCGCAGCTTGCCGCTTTTTTCACAGCGAAATATGCCCGCGAGGCAGAAAAAAGCATCTGCTGCATAGACAGGGAGGTGGTTGATATATTCAGGGCTTATCCTTGGCCGGGAAATATCAGAGAGATGCAGAACGTTATAAAAAAAGCGGTGATACTTTCCTCTTCAAACAGAATAACCGAATCCGATATTCAGCTTTCGGGGCCGGAAACTGAAAAACCTGAAAGCAGATTTTCGGCTGTGTCCGAATATTTTTTCACCAAATTCACGTCAGATACGCTTAACAGCAGCGTGGAGGAGCTTGAGAAAATACTCATTGAGAGAAGCCTTCTTAAAAATTCAAACCATCTTACGCACACAGCGGAGGAGCTCGGTATAACCAGAGTGACCCTGAACGCAAAAATGAAAAAGTACGGTATAAGTATTTAACATTTATTTGTATAGTTTCTATACGAAATCGTATACTGACTATACTTAGTCTTGTCTAATTGCTCTGTTTTATCAGTGTTTTATAGATGATAACCATGGCATCCGTTTTGCATTAAACGATTTAGTTCAGTTTAACTAAGGAGGAACGGATGCGTATAAGCAGAAGGAATTTTATTAAAGCTTCCGCCGCCGCAGGTGCCATAGCCGCGGTGGGCTGCGGTGTTTCCGGCAACGCCCTTGCCCCGGCAAAAGGCGAAAAGAAAATAGGCGAGGCTCCCGGCAAATGGATTTCCACATCCTGTCAGGGCTGCACAACATGGGACCCCATACAGATTTTTGTTCAGGACGGAAGAGCCGTGAAGGTGCGCGGCAACTCCAACAGCAAGTCCAACGAAGGCACATGCTGCCCCAGAGCGCACCTTATTCTTCAGCAGGTTTATGACCCTGACAGGGTTAAGGTTCCGATGAAGAGGACTAACCCCAAAAAAGGCAGGGGCGTTGATCCCAAATTTGTTCCCATTTCATGGGACGAGGCTCTCAACACTATTGCTGATAAAATGATGGAGCTGCGCAACAAAGGCGAGGCCCACAAATACATGCTGAACCGCGGACGATACACGCACATGAATGTTCTTCTTTATGATGCGATGACAAAGATATACGGTTCTCCCAACAATATAAGCCACTCATCTATCTGTGCCGAGGCTGAGAAATCCGGCGCATTCTTCACAGAAGGCCTCTGGGACTACCGCGATTACGATATGATCAATACCAAGTTCATGCTGATCTGGGGTCTTGATCCTCTCAGCTCAAACCGTCAGGTTCCCTACACAATTAAAATGTTCGGTGAAGTGCTTGACCGTGCCAAGGTTGTGGTGGTTGATCCCAAAATGAACGGCTCGTCTGCAAAAGCGCATGACTGGCTTCCTGTTCTTCCCGGTGAGGACGGAGCACTTGCTGTTGCCATGGCTCACGTTATACTCACTGAGGGTCTTTGGTATAAAGACTATGTCGGTGACTTCACGGACGGGGCAAACCGCTTCAAAAAGGGTGAAACCGTGGCTGAGGATGCATTTAAGGAGATCCAGACCAACGGTCTTGTTAAATGGTGGAACATTGAGCTTAAAGACAAAACTCCCGAATGGGCTGAGAAGCTCTGCGGTATTCCCGCCTCCAAGATTTACCAGACGGCAAGGGATATGGCAAAAGCAGCTCCCAACGTTGTGGTTTGGCTTGGGCCGGGTGCGGCTATGCACGTGAGAGGAACATACTCTGCAATGGCTGTTCACGCTCTCAGCGGACTCATGGGCAGCAGCGACAACATAGGCGGGCATATGGCAGGAGCCAAAATTCTCGGCAACGGTCTTCAGAAGCTTGATGACTACCTTGATGAAACCGCCAAGAAAAAGAATAAGAAGATAGACCAGAGGGGAACACTGAAATTTCCCGCAATGGCCAGCGGTAAGCCCGGCTCAGGAGTTATCACCAACAACCTGCCTGATGCCATAATGGCTAAAGATCCGTATGATATAAAAATGGGTCTCGGTTATATGAATAACTTCCCCTTCTCCGGCACAGGCGCTCAGAGATGGGAAAAGATGTTCACTGAGAACGAAATCTTCTATGTCCATCTCACAACCCATGCCTCCGAGCTTACAATGTTTGCTGACATTGTTCTGCCCGCAACCCAGTCCGCTGCCGAAAAATGGGCATACCTGAAAAACAAAGGCGGCCAGTTCAGCTACAGCACTATTCTTCAGCCTGTTATCAAGCCTGTGTGGGACTGTAAGGATGATGAAACTGAAATCCCTTATCTTCTGGCGAAAAAATTTGCCGAAAGAGGTTTTACAAAGCTTCTTGAGTTCTACACCAATGAGTTCAGGGATGTTGAAACTGGCAAACTTCCCGAAAACGAGAAAGAATTTGCCGTAAATGCAGTGAAATACTACACCCAGCCCGCATGGGCAAATACAGACCCCGCACAGGGCGATGTAATCGGCTCATGGGAAAAATTTAAAGAGGTCGGCGTGTGGAACTCTGCTCCTTACAAATTCAAAGGGCGCTGGGGCAAATACAAAACCGCGACTCAGAAATTTGAGTTCTACAGTGAAACGCTTAAAAAAGCTCTCAATGAGCATGCAGCAAACAACAAAGTTGATGTGGACAAGGTTCTTGAAGCCTGCAACTACGAGGCCAGAGGCGAAAAAGCATTTGTACCGCACTATGAATCACCCTTCCGCTACGGCAGCAGAGAGGAATATCCCTTCACTTTCATTGACCACAAGTCAAGGCTGAACAGGGAAGGGAGAAGCGCCAACTGTACATGGTACATGGAGTTCAAAAAGGTTGATGCGGGCGATGCAAGCTGGGAGGACGTTCTCAAGATGAACCCTGCGGATGCTCAGAAACTCGGCATCACTGACGGCGGAACGGCAAAAATATCTTCCGTGTCCGGCACATTCCTCACCAAGGTGCGCTACTGGGAGGGGATACGCCCCGGAACAGTGGCAAAGGCTTACGGTCAGGGTCATTGGGCATACGGCAAGGTAGCTTCCAAAAAGTTCGGTAAAGAGGCTTACACGTTTAACAACAATGAGCTCATCCCCGCCGACTACGACAGGCTCACCGGAGCGACAGCAAGAAACGGCGGTCTTTGCGGCGTGAAAATCGAGAAGGCGTAAGGAGGTAGAAAATGGCTCAATACTGTATGGTAATAGATCTTCAGAAATGTGCGGGGTGCGGGGCTTGCGGAATCGCCTGCAAGACGGAAAACAATACTCCCGACAGAAAAAACGGACAGACCTTCAACTGGGCTGACTATATGATCAAAATGGAAGGCAGGTTCCCTAACGTTAGTTTTGCTGCTGTTCCGGTACTCTGCAACCACTGCTCAAACGCAGCATGCGTTGAGGCGTGCCCCGTTGAACCCAAGGCTATGTTCAAAACGCCCGAAGGCATAACTATGCACAATGATGAGCGCTGCATCGGCTGCCGCTCCTGCCAGATAGCGTGTCCTTACAGCGCGGAGGATGTGGAGGCTGAAAAGGCGGAGTACAGCGTAATCAGCTTTAACTTTGACGGTGAGGACGTGCATTCGGCATACACTTCTAAAGCTGCGGTAATTCCCGGAGTAACTGCAAGCGGTGCTGAAACTGCAAAGAAAACAGGCGGGCTTCCCCCTTATAAAACCAACTACTCGCATCCTGAGTATGAAGCTGTGCGCAGAGCGGGTGTTACTGAGAAGTGCTACCTCTGCCACCACAGGCTAATGGTCAATGAAAAACCATGGTGTGTGAAATCCTGCCCGTCAGGAGCAAGGGTTGTGGGTGATAAAAACGACCCTAACAGCGAAGTCAGCAAGCTTCTTGCGAAATATCCTTCCATGGTGCTCAAGCCTGAGGAAGGAACCAAGCCTAATGTTTACTACATAAGAAAGTTTAAGGTGTAGCGCGCCTGCTGCGCTTTGAATAAACCGGCGGCGGAGGGGCATCCCTCCGCCATTATTTGAATTTATTTTTTTACAACGGAGTGAATATGGAAACGAAATTCCCCGAAACGGCAGATATTAAAACCGAAATTTACAGGCTCTTTGCCCTGTGTTTTTATCCGCCGAAAGAAACAATACTGGAAGAAAAAGCAATCGTTGAATCCTTAGCTTATGCTCTGGATTCGCTTGGAATAAATAAAGAAGCAGAGGAACTGAAAACGGCTTTTGCAGAAACCGCGGAAGAGGTTCTTGAACTGGATTTCGCAAGGCTGTTTATTGGGCCGTTTGAGCTGCCGTGTCCGCCTTACGGTTCTGTTTACCTTGAAAAGGACAGGCAGATCATGGGGAAAACAACCATGGATGTTGCGGCTATTTACGAAGCCGCAGGGCTTCACGTGGAAGAGGAGATGCACGAACCTGCGGATCACGTAGCCATTGAACTGGAATTTATGCACCTGACTGACATACGAATTAAAAACGCAGTGAAAGAGGAGAACACAGATGATGCCGATGCATTGTCCGAGCTCAGGAGAATGTTTGAGGGGTCATATTTCCTCCCGTTCGCATCAAAGTTTGCGGATGCGGTAGCTGAAAACGCCGAAACCGCATTTTATAAGACGGTCGGAAAAGCACTTAAAAAATTTACCGCTTCCAAGATATAACAGCCGGCAGGGTCTTCCCTCCATATTCCTGCCCGTTCCTTAACCGCAAAAGGGCGGGCAGGTTTTTTTGGCTATTCTTTGATGAAATCATAACCTGACACTTCCATGACAGCTTATTTGCTGTTTTATGTCATCGTTGCGACATTTTTATGACATTCCGAACATAGGCTGATTTGTTCCAACTTATTTAGGAGGTCGGCATGAAGAAACTTCTTCTTATGCTCGCAATGTTAATCGCGTTTATATCTACAGCTCAGGCAGGTGAAATCACTGTGTACACTGCGCTGGAAGATGATCAGTATCCGGTTTATCTGGAATCATTCAAAAAGAACTACCCTGATATTAAAGTTAACATAGTGCGTGATTCCACAGGTATCGTCACTGCCAAACTTCTTGCTGAGCAGGCCAACCCCAGAGCGGATGTTATATGGGGGCTTGCCGCCACCAGCCTTCTGGTTATGGACAGCAAAAAAATGCTTGAGCCTTACGCTCCCAAAGGAGTCGAAAGAGTTCTTCCTCAGTTCAAGGACAGCAGAAAGGTTCCTTCATGGGTTGGGATAGACGCATGGATGACTGCATTTACCGTAAACGAAGTTGAGATGAAAAAAAGAAATCTCCCTGTTCCCGCAAGCTATGCAGACCTTCTCAAACCTGAATACAAAGGCCTCATAACCATGCCCAATCCCGCTTCGTCCGGCACTGGCTATCTCACAGTGAGCGCTTGGCTCCAGCTTATGGGTGAAAAAGCCGGCTGGGAATATATGGATAAAATACACCAGAATATGGCGCTTTATACTCATTCCGGTTCCAAACCCTCAAAAATGGCAGCTCAGGGCGAGTACCCCATAGGCATCTCTTTCGGCTACAGAGGCGTAACTGAGAAGAAAAAAGGCGCTCCTGTCTCTGTGGTTTTCCCCAAAGAAGGTTCAGGCTGGGATCTTGAAGCCAATGCTCTTGTAAAAAAACAGACGATCAATCCCGATGCTAAAAAGTTCCTCGACTGGGCAATATCCGATGATGTTATGAAGGAATACAACAAAAGCTACGCAATTATCACCATAAAAAACAATAACCCCGTACCCGAATTTTACGTTAAAGAGCCTCTTAAACAGATCATAAAAAATGATTTTGTATGGGCGGCGGAAAACAGGGAAGCGGTTCTTAAAGAATGGTCGAAAAGATACGACACTAAAAGCGAGCCGAAATAATACATCCGGCCGCTCCGCAAACAGGAGCGGCTTTCATTTAACCTGTTTGAAAGGAAAAACATATGGACAGCTATCTGAAACTTGAGAATATTTCAAAATCGTTCGGCACTAGGAAAGTTCTTGACAGTGTGACGCTCACTGCCGAAAAAGGCGAATTTATCAGCCTTCTGGGCCCGTCCGGCTGTGGGAAAACAACTCTCCTGCGTATCATCGCCGGACTTGAGAAGCAGAACGAGGGGCGGGTTATTCTTGAAGGAAGAGACTATTCATATGTTCCCGCTTCATGCCGTAATTTCGGAATTGTTTTTCAGTCATATGCACTGTTTCCGAACCTCACAGTTACCCAGAATATCGGATACGGGCTGCAGTCCCGCCGGATGAGCAGGGCTGAGCGCAATGAAATTATAGATGAGATGCTGGATATAACCGCTCTGCACCATGAAAAAGATAAATACCCCTTTCAGCTTTCCGGAGGCCAGCAGCAGAGGGTGGCGCTTGCCCGTGCCCTTGCGCTCCGTCCGTCGGTTTTGCTTTTGGATGAACCTCTTTCAGCCCTTGATGCAAAAGTGCGCGAAAAGCTCCGCCGCGAGATCAGGAGTATCCACGACAGAATGAAAATAACAACCGTTATGGTTACGCATGATCAGGAAGAAGCAATCACCATTTCTGATAAAATTGCAGTAATGAATCAGGGAATCATCGAACAGTTCGCAGAACCCGATGAGCTTTACTTCAATCCGAAAACGAGATTCATCGCCGAGTTTATCGGAATGATTAACTTTATGGATTTGGGCGGAAGCAGAATAGGCATAAGGCCGGAACAAATTAAAATAGCCTCTGACAGCTCGGAAGGGCACAGTGCAGTGGTAAATGACATAGAGTTCAGAGGTTCATTTCTGCGCTTGTTCCTTACACTGGAACACAGCCTCAGCGATTCGCCGCTGATAGTGGATGTCCACTCCAGCGATCCTTCCGCAAAAGCACTTTATGTCAACAGCAGACTGAAAGTTCGGATACCGGAATCAGTGATCAGCTTCCAGTGATGAGGTCAAAGGCTTTATCTGCCCTGTGCACGGGGCTGCTGGTATTTTATTTTATTGCATTTTTTCTCATGCCGCTGGTGTATATCGCAGGTCTGACTTTTTATGATTCAGACGGAAAATTCAGCGGTCTGAAAAACTTAACCGAATACTTCAGTTCCCCCAACATGGTTTCCTCCTTCGTGCATTCCTTTACCGTATCAGGTATTGTGACTGTTGTTACTTTTACTCTTGCATTTTTTTACGCTTACAGCATATCCCGCATAAGGGTTAAGGGGAGCTATGCTTTCCGCTATATGGCTATGCTTTCCCTCTTTACTCCAACCATGCTTCATGCCCTTGCTCTGATATATCTTTTCGGAAGACAGGGGTTTGTATCCAAACTCTTCTTAACTTGGCTGAATACTGCTTTGGGGACTGACTTTGCGTTTCCGTTTGAAATATACGGAGCAACAGGGATAATCATCTCTGAGGTGATATACACATTTCCCCATGCTTACCTTATACTTTCCGTATCTTTTGCCATGAGCGACTACAGGCTTTACGAGGCGGCGGAAACTCTTGGCGCCGGAAGGCTGAGGAAGTTCTTCACTGTGACGCTGCCTTCCGTGAAATACGGTGCTGTGAGTTCACTTGCAACAATATTCATCCTCAGCTTCACGGATATGGGAGCGCCGAAGATTGTCGGCGGTCAGTATAACGTAATGGCTGTGGATATTTATAAACAGGTAATCGGTCAGCAGAATTTTGCTATGGGAGCAACTGTTGCAGTTCTTCTCATGGTTCCGGCATTAATCGCTTTCTGTATAGACAGGCTCATACAGAAGAAGCAGGACGCCTCTTTCTCATCAAAATCAGTGCCTTATATGGTTAAGCCTAACAAAACGGCTGAAACGGCGGCGTTTATCTATTGCTTAGTTATCGCTATTTGCATTGCTGCTGTCATAGGCACATCCGTTTTTGTTTCGTTCATCAGTTTTTTCCCGTATGATCTGACATTTACTCTGAAACATTATATGTTCAAATATGTTGCGGGAGATTTCTCTTCTTACGTAAACAGTCTGAAGATGTCTTTTCTCACTGCGCTTTTCGGTACTGTCTCCGCCTTTGCCGTTGCTTACACAGCGGAAAAAACAAGAATGAACGTTATAATAAGCAGAATGCCGTATGCTTTGTCAGTTGCCACTCTTGCTGTTCCGGGGCTGGTTATAGGGCTGGCATACATTTTTTTCTTCAATAATCCGGAAGTAAGCTTCTTTTTCTTTACTGTAAAAAACCCTTTTCTGCCCGTCTACGGCACAATCTGGATACTTGTTCTTGCAAATGTAATGCACTTCATCGCTGTGCCGGTGATGACCATAACCTCTTCTCTTAAAAAACAGGACAGAGAGTACGACAATGTTGCCGAATCCATGGGGGTGCATCCGGCAAGGACACTTTTTCGTGTTACTCTTCCCCTCTCTGTTACGGCGGTTACGGAAACTTTTTTCTATTTCTTTGTAAACTCGATGGTGACAATTTCCGCCGTGATATTTCTCTACGCTCAGGACACAAGGCCTGCCACAGTGGCTATTGTAAATATGGACGATGCGGGGGACACTTCCGCCGCCGCGGCTATGGCAAGCCTTATACTGTTTACAAATATGGCATTTAAAATAGCTTACGATGCTGCTTCAAAATACATCAGAAAAAAAACTGCCGCTTGGCAGAGCGTACAGAGGAACTAATGAGAATCAAAGCTGTGATTTTTGACTGGGCAGGAACAACTGTTGACTACGGTTGCTTAGCGCCCGTTGCTGCTATCATCTCCACCCTTGAGGCAAACTCAATTAAAGTTACGCCGAAAGAGGTTCGCCTTCATATGGGAATGAAAAAGAGGGATCATCTGGGCAAAATCTTTGAGTTTCCCTCCGTTACGGAGCAGTTTGAAAAGCTGCACGGCAGAATGCCTGCTGAGGCTGATATAGACAGGATTTATGATGAAACGGACCGCATGCTGACTTTCAGTCTGCCGCAATACAGCACGCTGATCAGCGGTGTGTCTGAGGTTGTTTCAGAGATAAGGCGCATGGGACTCAAAATAGGCTCAACCACAGGCTACACCAAAGATATGATGGGTGTTGTAGGCAGATGCGCTGCGGAACAGGGGTATGTTCCTGACTGCATAGTGGCTTCGGATGAGGTTCCCGCAGGGAGGCCTGCCCCTTGGATGTGCTATGAAGCTGTCAGACGTATGGGGGTCTTTCCTTCTTACGAATGCGTCAAAATAGGCGATACACCCAGCGACATTGAAGAGGGTGTGAATGCCGGAATGTGGTCTGTGGGCATCATAACGGGCGGAAGCGAAATGGGACTGACGCCGGAAGAATACGCATCCATGGACAGCTTCACTCTTATGAAAAACACCAAAGATGTATATGGCAGGCTTTGCTCGCACGGGGCGCACTACATAGCTGTGTTTAACAGCGAGATTCCCGATATTCTCAGAGACATAGACCGCAGAGTAAAACTCGGTGAAAAACCTTCAGCGCCTTCTTACAGCCGTGCAGGGGAGGGGGAGTCCAACCACGGAGTTCTCCGCGCCTTCCACAGGGCAAAACTCGCTGCCGAATCTGCTGCGATTGTGAGCAGGGATGCGCAGGTTTTCATATCTCAGGCTCTCTCCACGCCATGTCTTGATACCGTAGTCTCCTGCGAGGGGGCGGAATTTATTCTCGCTGGCGGGAAAAAAGTTTTGGATTTCCACGGCAACGGGGTACATCAGGTGGGTTTTAATAATCCGGAAGTTAAGAATGCCGTTGTTAATCAGCTTGAAACTCTGCCTTTCAGCCCCAGAAGATATGCTAACGAAACAGCGGTGCGTCTGGCTGAAAAGCTTATTGAAATAACAGACAGCGATATGGCGAAGGTGCTTTACGCCCCTGCGGCCACACTTGCCGTCAGCAGTGCTATTAAGCTTGCTATGAAAATTACAGGCAGGAGGAAAATATACTCAGCTTACGGCTCCTTCCACGGTGCCAGTCTCTGTGCCCTTTCAGCAGCAGGTGATCACGGATTTCTGGAAGGGATTTCCGGGTTTGACATAGGTGAAAATTTCTTGCCGTATAATTCCGCCGGAAGCGCTCAGGAGAATCTTGCCTCTCTTGAGCTTCTGGAAAGGCGTATTGCTGAGAAGCATGATGCCGCCGCATTGCTTATTGAACCTGTGAGGTGCACATCCGTTCATGTGCCTGATGCGGCATATTTCCGCAGACTGGACGAAATATGCACAGAATACGGAATACTTAAAATATTTGATGAAACTGCGACCGGACTCGGAAGAAGCGGAAAGTGGTTTGCCTATCAGCATTTTCCGATAAAGCCTGATATGCTGGTGACCGGAAAGGGACTGGGCGGAGGAATAATACCTATTGCCTGCCTCATGGTAAGAGACGGGCTTGACTGCGCCAGAGATATTTCCATAGGGCATTATACCCACGAAAAAAGCCCTGCCGGATGCGCCGCAGGGCTTGCGGTTATTGAGTTTATTGAAAAGAATAACCTTATTGCGGAAACTGCGGATAAAGGAGCGTACTTCGCTTCATTGCTGGGTGAGATCCGGAGCAGGTTCCCTTTGAGTGTGAAGCATGTCAGGCATTTGGGGCTTATGGCGGCTCTGGAGACTGAAAAGGCCTTTTACGCTGAATACGCCATGTATCAGGCTTTGGATAAGGGTTTGAGCTTCAAGGTTTCGTCAGGAAATATTATTACTCTTACCCCCGCTCTTACTATTACAAATGAACAGCTTAAGCAGGCTGCGGATATACTGTCTGCTGTATTCACCGGAATAAGGTCTTAAAGGAGCTGATTATGCATGGATTTGACAACAACTACCTTCTTCTGACTCCCGGCCCGCTCACAACAACAAAAAGTGTAAGAGAGGCTATGGCATACGATGTACCCACCAGAGATAAAGGCTACAGTGAACTGGTTCAGAAAATTCGGAATGAACTGACAGACCTGGCCACGCAGGATTCAGGGGAATACACTGCCGTTCTTGTTCAGGGTTCCGGTACATTTGCGGTTGAATCTATGCTGACAAGCTGTGTAGGTGCTTCGCATCGTCTTCTCATAGCGGTAAACGGAGCATACGGAGAACGTATGGCGGAGATTGCCTCCAAAGCAGGGCTGAACTATGACACACTGATATTTGAAGAAGACTGTGCGGTTGCTCCCGATGAGGTAGCTGAGAAGCTGAAACCCGGAGACTTTACCCATTTTGCAGTGATCCATCTGGAAACCACAACAGGAATCCTCAATCCGGTCATGGAACTGGGTGAGGTTTGCGCCGGAGCGGGTGTTGTCTTTATGGCAGACTGCATGAGCAGTTTCGGTTCGGTGGTATTTGATATGAAAAAATGTAAAATGCACTTTATGGCTGCTTCATCCAATAAATGTCTTCAGGGTGTGCCGGGAATAGGGCTCGTAGTCTGCCGCAGAGATGCAATGGAGGCTTGCAGAGGTATAAGCAGGTCAGTTTCTCTGGATCTGTACGCACAATACAGATATATGGAAGATTCAAAAGGCGGCTTTCGTTTTACATCGCCCACACACGTCATACTTGCTTTGGTTCAGGCTCTGGAGGAATTAAGAGAGGAAGGAGGAATCAGTGCCAGAAATGCCAGATACTGCGAGAATCAGCTCCTTCTTTCCGAAGGAATGGCAGAATTGGGATTCGAATTGTTTTTGGATAAAAAGGTTCAGTCCCCGGTGATTACCACCTTTATCCAGCCTCCCGGCGGTTTTGATTTTGAGGAAATGTATGAATATCTGAAAAAAAACGGATTTTACATCTATCCCGGCAAGCTGACTAAACGGGAAACATTCCGTATCGGCACAATAGGAAATGTGTTCCCATCGGATATGCAGCTATTTCTTGATCTTGTGGAGAAATACATCAACAGGGGGGCGGTTCGTTTTACAGTATAAATTCTTAGTATGGTTTAATGATTGCTATTTTGAATAAGTTACTGCAATATTACAAATACGATAGCCTGATTTTCCTTATACAGGGTGGAAAGAGCCGATGATTCGTATTGCGATCTGCGATGACATGCCTGACGATCTGCAAAGCCTTGTTTCCCTGACTGAGCAGTTCCTGTCCGTAAACGGTCTTGATGCCGAAGTGACAGGGTTTTCCCATCCGGATCATCTGCTGACAGCCATAGAGACAATGAGCTTTCATCTTTATATATTGGACATAGTTATGCCGATGGTCACTGGGCTGGAATTAGGCAGGGAGATTCGCCGCATTGACCGGGAGTCGCAGATTATCTACTCTACCACAGAACCTCAGTTTGCCTTGCAGGCATACGCCGCAAGCCCGCTAAACTATCTCATAAAGCCAATCGGCAGGCAGCAGCTTTTTGACACTCTCGCCCTCGCCGTCTCCAAGGCAGACCTTGCCGATGGGCAGACTTTTACCGTAAAAACTGCCGACAGCCTGAGGGTAATAAAACTTTCCGGCATAACCTGCTGCGAATACCGCAGCCACGCCGCAATATTCAGCCTCGCAAACGGAGAGGAGTTTTCCAGCCGCACTTTCAGGGAGAATTTTGCTGAATACTGCGCGCCCATTCTGAATAGCAGGTATTTTCTGCAATGCCACACCTCGTTTGTGATCAACATGCGCAAAGTGGAGCATTTTACTAAGGAGAGCTTCATTCTTTTCGGCGGCAAAGCGGTTCCCATTGCCGCCAAGAGATACCCCGCAGTGCGGGATGCGTATATGGATTACCTCACTGCAAGGGGAGGAAACGGGTGAGCGGGCATTTTCCAGATCTTCTGCGGGCGGTTACAACTGATATTATGCTTATACTTTTGCTCTGCACCATGGCAATGCCGAAGTATAAAAGCAGGGCTGTGTATGTTGCCGCAACGGCGGTTATACTGATCGGAAACCTCAGCGCAAATTACTATTTTTACCTTTCAGAGAACTACACCGCAGTATTTTATGTTGACCTTGCGATGCTTTTTGTAATCGGAATCGCCCTCAAGCCTCTTTTTACTGACAAAATTATGCAGTGGTGTTTCAGCTATATCACCATGCTCAATATTTATGCCGCTGTGGTGTTTATAAGCTACTCTTTCCGCAACGTTTTCCCTGATCCGGTTTACGGCAATGTGTATCTACGCCTGATTTTATTTTCAGTTGTTATTATAGTTTTCCGTAAATGGGTGTCCAAGCCTTACCGCAAGGTGCTGGATTATTGGCACATTTATATATTGCCCACTGCTGCTCTGTTCATTTGTTTTCTGGGATATTTTTTCGGCGGCGATATTCAGGATACGCTGACCGGTAATTACCTGCCGCTTATTTTCCTGATTATCCTTGGTTTGTCTGTGTATATCGCCATCATCCACTCTCTGAAAACAATAACAATGCAATATGAGATGCGGGAGGAGAATCAGGCCATGCAGGCGGAACGGGCATATCTTCAGCTGGCGGCAGACGGTATGTCTGAGAGGCTTAAACTCATTGAGGCTGTATCAGTACAAAACATCCGCACCGCCCATGACCGCCGCCACTTCAATAATGTACTTCTGGAGCTTCTGGAGCGGGGGCAGACCGATGAGGCCGCGGCGCTGCTGCGAAGTCAGAACCAGTCAGTGCTGAAAATCAACAGGGTTTACTGCGAAAACCCGGCTGTTAATGCTGCTGTCAGTCACTATGCCAATATTGCGGAACAGGCGGGTATACAGACGGAAATCAGTCTGGATATTCCCGGCAGTCTGTCTGTGGACACGCTGGAGCTTTCCATGGCGGTTTCAAATCTGCTGGAAAATGCTATACAGTCCTGCAAAGGGCTGCCTGAGAGTAAAGCTCCTTTTATCCGCTTTATCTGCCGGAGTGTTGGACGGCTGCTGCTGGAAATGGAAAACTCCTGTTCGGAAGATGCCGCTCTTGATGAAAGCGGTTATCCGGCTGCCACCGGTGAAGACCACGGAATCGGCAGCAAAAGTGTCATTGCTTTTGTAAACAAGTATGACGGTGAACTGATTTACAAAATAGAAAACGGTGTTTTCCGGGTACGTCTTGAAGTGTAAAAATATACGGATTTTTAGTTATAAAGAGTTAGCTTAGGGCAGTAAAGTTTTTAAGTGTAAAAATGAGTCTTTTAAGCGCATGGGCTTAACTTAACCTTTTTTCGGGATATTCTCAGAACCAAAATTTACGAAATGGCATTGAGTTGCCGGAGGTTCGATATGAAATTTACCCGAAGACATTTTATTAAAAATCTTGGTTTAGGCGCCGGAGCCTGTTTTATAGCACTCAACACTCTCGGATGTTCATCGGGTTCCTCCGGCTCGGACGCTGGACCTTTATGGGAACCCGGCAGCACAAGAGACAAAATTGTCGTTATAAGTGATATTCACCTCGGTATAGATGACAGATACACCGAAACCAAGCAAAACCGTTCGCATTTAGTTAATTTTCTTAAATCAGTCAGAAAAACCACAGATGTGCGTGAGCTGGTCATCGCCGGGGATTTCCTTGATGAATGGTTTTTGCCTGTCTATTATCCAAGCCACACCGATCAGGATCTGTTTTACAGGAGTGTGATTGCAAACAATCAGAGTGTGTTCAATGAACTGAACAAAGTAATCGCGAGCGGGATAAAACTGGTCTATGTTCCCGGAAACCATGACCTGACACTGGAATCATACATTTTACAGGAAGCAATTCCCGGTCTGGTTCAGGCCAGAGATGTCAGAGGGCTTGGTGCTTATTACACTGGCGACAGGAACGAGATTGTTATTGAGCACGGTCACCGTTATGACATTTTTTCCGCACCGGATACAGTAACTAATGCGGAACTGTGCGGCAATGATGACACTATCCTCCCGGCAGGTTATTTTTATGCGCGCTATGCCGCAACATGGGTATTGGAAGGGAAGCCAACGGTTCCCAAGATCCTGCCTGGGGTAACTAACATACCTGATATGAGCGATCCTGATCAGTATGGTGCTTATTTGTATCATCTGACTCTTAAAAGCGTCTCCGAGCGTATGACTCCTTATGAGGCTCCGGAAGCAAAGATATTTGATATGCGTATTTCAGGCTTTAATGATTCTTATTCGTATCTGGATTTCTACCCTGCAGAGCTGGAAGATGGAACGATTTCTGCGCCTGTACTGTTTAAAAATATTCAGCGTACATGGGCTGAGCGTCAGACACTCAATAATGTTAATGTTCACAGCAGTTTTATAGAGGCTGTGCCAGCTTCGGTTAACTCTGCCGCATATTTTGCGCAGGCAAAGGTTCAGTATCTGGAAAACCCTTCTGAAAATGTGGATGTGGTTGTATTCGGGCATACTCATGTACCCTCATACAGAGATGCAGGCGGAGGAAAGCATTATGTTAACTCCGGAACATGGATAGACCACAATGTTGACTTTCAGAATATTGAACGCACATTTGCCGTTATAACCACCGGAGCATCAAGCACTTCGGCTGTCTACAGCTATCTGGCTGACGGCACAGCCGAAGATGTAACAGCCTCTTTGGCAGCGACTGACGACTAGCAGTTTACGCCGCATAGCAAGGCTGAATATCACTGTGATTCATAATGAAATCCACCTCGGTTCGGGGTGGATTTTTTTTGTGCAAGCGTAAGTACTACAATGCCATCCCTTGATAAAGGGGAGGCATTGTAGTACTTACGCTTCTGTTTGGCAGGAAAATGCCGTCTCTTCTTGCTCATGTGAACCTCCGATTTCTTACAGTATTTTAAGTCAAAAAACACTTAGAAGTCTACTGTGACTGTCTTCGATCGTCGATCCACTATAATCTACCTCTTACTGAAAGTATAATTTTAATAGCTTGATTCACTTTTTTTGCGTAGCGTACATTTTAAGATTGTTTTTATCTAAAAATACTAAACTATTACTTTAAGTAATTGCTATGCGTTTAGCTTTCTTTTTATCTTTAATATTAGAAGGTATAAAACTAACATCTTTATTTAAATATGAACCATCAAGATAGTTAGGTTGTTCTAAGAAGTCGTAAATATGGGCGAGATAAGTATCACCTTTTGCTACTGATGACTCTATAATACAATAACCTTTTTCACAGGATACATGAATTATTTTTCCTTTTCTGGAAGTATTGTCTTGTAATCCGTCAAGTAGAGATTTTATTTTTTTCCTTAAATCATTTTCAGCAAAGTGAGAAATTTTATAAAAACCTTGTGCAAACTTTAATGCTTTATCAGAATTACTATTATTGACATAAATTGTTATCAACTCTTTATAAGCAGATAAAACAATTTTGATTTCTGCAACCTTCTTCGGGGTCTCAACGACGATATTTTCAAATATTTTTATTGCACTATTTAGATCTATCTTTTTATAAACATAAGCTAGATCTAGTTGGACTTGCTTAAACAGTATTTTTGTTCTTTGGTCATTCTCATCAATAACTAAGGCTTTTTGGCATTCCTCAAAAGCACTCGAGAGTTTGTTTTGAGCATTTTTGTAATCTCTTTCTCTAGAAAAAGCTTCAGCCCATCTTTTCAAGTTTTCAGCAATACTCGTTCTGTTTATTACCTCTTGTTTGTTTGAGGTTGATAATTCTTTCTTTTCAATCATGAGTGCTTTCTTAAATAATGTATCCGCTTCTTCATATTCCCCAAGTCTGCTTTTACAATTACCTATGGCATTGATGATAACATAATCATTCGGTATTAATTCCATTGCTTTTGTATAAGCTTCAAGAGCTTCTTTAATTTTTCCTTCTTTTCGTTTTATATTTCCTTTTATGAGCCATATTTGAGGATCTGAAGGGTTAAGATCAGTTGCTTTTTTTATAAGTTTGTCAGCTTCCAAACTATGACCTTCCGTGGATTCCATTACAGCCCAATTTCTGTATATTGAAGCAAACCGAGGAGCGATTTCAATTGCTCTCTTGTAGTCATCAATAGATTCATCATAACGGCCGCTTTGGTATTTTTGATATGCTGTCTGAGCTATTAATGTTGCAATTTTCTCTTCATCGGTAATTGCCCCAAAATTATGTAGACTGAATTTATACTGTTTTTTTGCTCTTTCAGCCTCTTCGATAGTATTTTGAACTGTTTTCATTCTGTCTTCAAATTCTTTTTTCAAAGAGGTGTTTCTGTCTAGTTGGTTTCTAACAAATCCTCTTGTAAGAGAGAGTAAGTTATACCTTGTTTTGATTTCTCCCTCATCACTTTTAGTTTGTTCTTGTATTATTAAAGAGACAAGTATCAAGTCTCTTATGCTATCTTCAAATTCTTCAGTCGTAACATTTGCCACATATTGTATAACTCCGGCTGCTAAAGGAGTGTCATAACAGCTAAGTGTACAAAGTAATCTTTTTGAGCATTCTTCTAAGCTCTTGTATATATTGTCAAAACAGAATAGTGATATATCACTTTTTTCTGAATTAACTTGTTCAAACATATAGTTAATATCTTTTCCTAATGCAACATGTCCAATAACCCACTTTATTGCTAATGGGTAACATGCAACTTTTTTGACATACATTTTAATTGTATCGTCTTGTATTTTTGCTAAATCAAGTAAATTTTTTTCAATAGCAAGTTGTCGAAAAAGAGCCACCGCTTCTCGTTCTCGTAATTGATTTAATTCATATCTACGCTCAACTTGTCCTAATCCTCTTCTACTTGTAATGAGGATTTTAATATTTTGAGGGGCATCTAATATGAAATTAATAATCTCTGCATCATTAATAGTTTCTAGGTTATCAATTACAATAAGAAAGTTAGAAGATATTTCAAATATTGTTTTAACATCTAGTTCTTTGTGTTCTATGGTTGAATCTTGGTGTTCAAACCCCATAACATCTAGAATAGTGTCAAGTAGCTCTTCATAGCTTTTTATCGTTGGTTCAATGTCTTCTATTCCTACAACAGATAGTTTGTCTTCTTTGGCACTTAGCCAAACCATTCCCTCAAACTTTGTGGGATTGCCATTGAGTATTATCTGAACTATACGCAGAGCTAGAGCAGTTTTTCCAACTCCTCCTGCCCCTGTTATCGTAATGACATTATGTAAATCTCCAAGAAGGAGTTTCGATATTTTTTTAATATCATCTTCTCTTCCAACAAATCCTCCATCATATTCATAATCTGGTGTTGGTAAATTATTTGGTATTGAATATTTTTTTGTTTCTTTATTTAAATTAATAGCATCAGGAATCGGCAATATGTATTCAGCGGGGATTTTTTCAAATTTTTCTAAGAAAGATAAATATTCTTTTCCGAAGTCATTTAAAGCATGTGCAATTTCTTTTGTATGAGTATATAAATTATCAATATTAATTGATGTAAGAAGTCCTCGGCTGTGCATTATTTTGCACCTGAGTTCATATAGTTCGTCCATCATTATACAGAAATCATTTAAAGTTATTTTATCTGTATCAAAGTAATATCTAAATAATGATTTAAAAAGTATGATCTCTCTTAAGTCTATAAAGTCTGTAAATTCTAAAAACTCATTCACTGATTCTATTACTTCTGTATTAATCCTTTTGTTTGTTTTTTCTTGTATACCAGAAGGAATACCTAATAAATAAGTATCACCATAAAGAATAAGTAGCTTGTTTGACAAAAAATCACGTAAGGTAGATTCGAATCTTGATATAATTGTATAGCCGATATCCGATGGTCTAATCACTTTTTCCATGTCCCTCTCCTTAACTATATGATATATATTATAACATGTAGTGTTTGCTATGCAAAATTATAAATCATAATAATGAACTTTAATTATGTTATTATTTGATTGCTTGAATATTTATTCAAATATAATGAAATTATAGTTGCCGTATTTAAGTTGACACTTACTGGTGCTTAGATCTTCTGTACTCTCTTGGGGACATTACTTTCAAACCCTTCTACGGGTGATTTTTATTATAATCCTCAAACAATTCAGGCAGCTTAGCATGATATTTTCGGCATCATGTATGTCGTTAATATACACATATGTGCTGAAACGGCAGCGCCTCACTGACGTTATCTCTTCAACTCTGCTGCCACCTTTAGGACGAGTACTAGACATAGTAATACCCCTAGTGCTTAGTTTTGCACAGTTGTCTACTTCAAACGTGGACTAATATAGAACAGAACTATAAGGCGTAACTAATGCACAATTATTTATTAAGCCTGTTCAGGCGACGTAATCTTTTTAAGTAATCCATGTGTTCTTTGACTGTTCGGATCTGGCAGGAGAAACATTGCAGGATACTAGTGCAAAAAGATAAAGCGGGCAGAGATGCCCGCTTCCGACTTTACTGATTTGTGCCTTTTATTTCTTTTTGCCCATTGCAAACTTATATATGGCGTAGAACCGTATGTCGTTGTAGTCTTCGCCGCCTTGCTTCACATTTATGTCAGCGTATCTCGCCCTGAGGCTGAGACCTTCCATAGCACCGGAAAAGGCATACTGTATATTGTAATCCGTTTCGGACTGGTCTTTGCCTGTTGATTCCGGCACATCATACTCAGCATGGAAAATATAAGCGCTCAATCCCTTAAGCCCGATTTGTGAGAAGTCATAGGCCACTCTTGCCGCATAGACATCCTCTTCGGCTCTGCCGGATGCCAGCACCTGCTGGATAACCACTTTGTCATCACCCCACGGAAGAACCAGACCGTCATCGCCTGTTTTAGCGTAAAAGCCTGTTATATTGAAGCCTTTGAACACCACACCGGTTCCGAAGCCGTACTGATAGGTATCAGATTCGCCGTTGAGCTCATCACCCTGAGATTTCTGTGTGAAGTATGAAGGATTGAAGTAAATGTTTGCTTCACCTAATTTTTTACTCAGAGAAGCCTTGAGGAAAGTCTCCCTGTAAACGTCCTCCATGGTGTAGAACCAGCCCTGAACATTGGCTTTCAGAACATCTGTCGGGATATTGTATGATGCCCCGAAGATTGCCATATGGTTATCCTCTGATATTGATGCCGCACCGCCGGGCTCATCCGCAACAGCTTTGGAGAGTGTGATGAACTCGTCATCGCTCCAGCCCATTGAGTCTGTAAGGTAATAAGCGGAAAGGGTCAGATTCTCAAGGGAGTTGTTCACAACGGAAAGCCCTTTGAAGGTTCTGGGGAGCATGCGGATGTCATGAATATTGAACATAGGGGTTTTGACTTCCTGCGCTCCGTATTTGATAACCGTGTCAAACCATTCTCCCTGAATGAAATACTCCTGAAGACGGGTGACGCTCTTGTGGTTTCCGTCCTCATCCTTGGCGAGGAGGCTGTAAACAGCATCATCGTCATCGTTGAAAATGCTGTTTGCCGTTGCGAAGGCTGCTCCGAACGATATTCCTTTGAGCGGTGCGGTACGGTAGTAGAAAAGTCCTCCGGCGGCGTTGTCCAGCCTGTCGGGTGTGGTTTTGTCAAAGTTCCTCTGAAAGCTGAAAACCCTTATCTCTCCTTCCAGAGAACCGTTTGCGAACATATCCCTGATATTGTCGGCCGCAAATGATGTGACAACGGTACAGAGTGCCAATAAAAAAATTAAAAAAAGCTTTTTCATAAATCCTCCTGATTTCTGTCTGTCTGAACTGTTCTGCCCCTTAAAACAGGAGCAGAATATATATGAAAACTGTTTTTGCAGCTTTTATCCCGTGCGTAGACGAGAGATTTGGTAGGGCAGCTGTCAATGCACTCCATGCAGCTTGTACACACCGTTTCCATTGTTTCATCATGCCCTTTGACATTTATCCCTTCATGGCAGGCTTTCACGCAGCCAGAGCAAACACCGCCGTTGGCTGAAATACATTGTGAACCGTGCAGCACAGGTCTGAATCTGACAAAGGGAATTTTGGAAACAAGGGAGAATACAGCGGATACAGGGCACACCGAAGAGCACCATCTTCTGAATATCAGTACTTCCGCCGCCAGAATCGCAGGGAAAATGATCAGGTTCCAGCCAGGCTCAAACACAAACAGCATTTTCAGAACCGCAAATATTAATCCGAAAAAGATGCCTATTGGGCAAACCAGACAAAAGATCGGAAACCCCGCAACAAATGATAAGCCTACAGCGGCAGCGGCAATAAGCAGAGGGAGTTTTTCAGCATGCCTGACTGATTTTTCGGGGCTTGAATGCTTATTTGCATTACTGCCGAATAGCTTTCTGACAAGAGTTGTCGGGCAGAACCAGCCGCAGAAGAAACGTCCCAGAACCAGCACTGCCGCAATCGCAGCAAGTACACCGGACAGCATTCCAAACGGAACAGAGCCTGATGCCGCCGTCACCTGCATAAACCCCAAAGGGCAGAGGGTACAGTATGTTCCCGTTCCTGCACCGATGAAAAAAGCCGCAGTAATAACAATTACTCCGCCAGCAAGGAACAGCATTCTGTATTTTGACATATGAAGCCTTTTCAACTTCCGCTCCCCGCTTTTTCATCATGAACCCTCGCAGGCATACCCTCCGGTCGGGGTTTTACTATGATTCCCTTGTTTCTGATGGTTTTACGCAGTGCGGTTGAAGGGCATTTCAGTTCGCATATCCCGCACCCGTTGCACTTCTCAGGTATAACCACCGGACGCTTGCTTTCATCAAGATATATGGCTTTGAGGGGACATTCATCCACGCACACCGTGCAGCCTGTCCAGTCCCATGCCACACAGTCGGTTTCGGATATGACAGCAACTCCTATATCCATCATTTCCTTGCTGACAGGCTTCAACGCCCCGGTCGGGCAAACTTCGGTGCATTTCATGCAGGAGTTGCAGTATGACACCTTAAAAGTAACCACCGGAGTGTTCATATTTACTATCCCGTAGGAGAGGGAAGCGGGCACAACAACATGGGTCGGGCAAACCTGAACGCACCTCTGACATCTGTTGCATTTCGCCTGAAATGCAGCTTCCAAGACTGCACCCGGCGGCCTCAGAAAGCTCTTTTTATCATCAGCGGCGCAGAAGGCCTGTTCCGGCACTGCTAAAACGGCAGCGGCAAGCTTCACAAGTGTTCTTCTGGAAATATTCATATCAAAGCTCAAAATATTCAGTCTGCATCAAAACAGCATTCTTCCCCCGCCGGCAGCTCCAGCCATAGCGGGCATCTGGTTTATAAGAATACTCAGCAGGAGTATTCCTAAAACCGCCGACAGTCTGTACACCCCGTTCATTGCGGACTGATGTCTGAGCGCGGGAAGAAAAGAAAGCACAGAGGGAATGACAAACATTGAAAGCACAGCTCCCCAAAACACGGATGAGAGGCTCCCTGATGTAAGCTGCTCGAAGGACAGTATTCTGTCCGGAGGCATAAGCATCTTGATTCTCAGAATAAAAGCGGCAAAAAGCACTGCGTTTATACAGAGAATACTCAGCGCTGCCGGGGAGTTTTTTCTGAAAACTCCGTCACTGCGGGCGCTGCCTGTGACTGTCAGCACGGAGGCGAACTGTACGGAAACAGCTATAAACAGAATTAACAGCAGATAAGTGTGCAGAGCGGGTCTGGTGCTGATCATGTACAGCTTGAAGAGGCTGTACATCACCAAGGCTGATGCTGACGCTGATATAACGGCAATGTGCATCCCCATCGGTTTTCTGAAGAAAATAACCAACCCGAAAACAGCCGATGCTGTCAGGGATATAACGGCAATGCTGAGTCCCGCTCCCGGTCTGGCGAGTAAGCTGATTATTCCTGCGGGGTTGTTTAATCCCAATGCAACAGCAAGAACAGCGGAAAAACCGGTCAGGAAAACTGCCAGAGAATATCTTTCCGCCTTTTCACCGAATCCGGTAATCATTTTTGCGCTGATACAGAGCAGAATCCCCGCATTTACTATGCCTAAAAACAAAAAAAAGGTCATTTGCCATTTGGTGTGCATATATACCTCGCTGGTTAAGCGGTACATCCGGACAGCATGTCTTCAACAACGGCAAGGTCCATTTTTATATATTCTTCTGTTATTACCGCCAGACCTTTGTAAAAGTCAGTGAGAGCAAACTTTTTTATGTCTGAACAAAATTCCGGAACCCAGTTTAAAAGGTGCTCCTCAATAAACCGTTTCTGTCCGTTCATAAGCCGACAGGCAGTTTCCGCATCCCCTTTTTCAAAGGCTTTTATTATTTCACCGCAGATGTATGCCATGAATTCAAGCTGAATGAAAATGTGGTCTTCCGGTATATTGTAGCCGTGCTCAAGCACCAGCTTGTTTTCCCGCAGGATTCTGAACATTTCGTCTCTTGCATCCTGCATTATCAGCCTTTCCTGACTGGTATAAACAGACTCATAGGGGTAAGCGACCTTCTTTGAGTCCACAATCCCCGCACCCAGAAACACTTTCGCATAATCCACCGCCAGTTCTGTCAGAGGGTCTGTCTGCGGGAGATTCAGATAATTTTTTATCATTCTGTACCCCTCGGTAATCCCTGAGTTCCCTTCCTCCGGATATGATGCGTTTTTCATCTGTAAAAACAGGTTTTCATCGACCTCCGATTTGAAAAAATTCATGAGGAAGAGGTACATTCTCTCGCGGCAGGCATTAATTTCTGTATATTCTGCGATTGCTTCCATTTCGGCTCTCCTGTTTTAAGGGGCGGCAAAGCGCCGCCCCGTGAGTGTGCTGTCAGATATTCTCAAAGAATGTCCATGATTTTTTGTTCTGCCATTTTGCTGTTTTGTCGTGCAGGATATAGCGTGTGGCAGGGCGGTTGCCTTCGTCCGGAAGACTGCGGGCAGCGGAACCTGCTTCCTTGATAATCTTGGAGACTTTGCTTTCCGGATCATTGACATCCCCGAAGAACCTTGCTTTTGCGCAGCATACCTTCACGCATGCGGGCTGATCCCCGGCATTCAGAAGGTGAGAGCACATTGTGCATTTTTCCACGTACTGCTGTTTTTCGTTGAATTTACGCGCGCCGTAAGGGCATGCGGATATGCAGGACATGCAGGCGATACATTTTTTGCTGTCAACGAGTATTACCCCGTCCTTGTCAACATAAGATGCACCTGTGGGGCATACGTCAACGCAGGGAGCCTTTTCGCATGACTGACATACGGCAGGGAGATAATACATCTCCAGATTAGGGAAATTACCTGTGGGGCCTATGGTGAAAACTTTATTATACTGAACCCCAAGGTCTATTTTGTTTTCGTTTTTGCAGGCTACCTCGCATGAATAGCATCCGATGCAGCGGTCAAGGTCTATTACCAATGCTGTCTTTTTCATTGTTAAATCTCCACTGTTTTAGTTTTGTCAGACACCTGAGGCATCCAGGGTTCAAACTGCTTCGGCTCTGTCCAGACTCCCTTAGGAGCTTCTTTAGCTTTTGAGATTTTGACCTGAAATCCCCTGAGAGTGTACGTGCCGCACAAATCATTGAACGGAGCCGTATGCTTGGTAAGAACATTCACGTTCATCTCTTTCCAGCCGTGGGTGGGGGTATCAAGGTTTTCAGGGTTCCAGAAACGCTCCATATACACCACTCCCTTTGCCACTCCTTCCGTCACAAGAGCTTTCGCGTATATTTTCCCTCTCATTGATTCAACATGAACCCAGTCATCCTGAGATACGCCGTATTTCTTAGCGTCAGATGGGTGTACCCACAGTTCCGCATAGGGCTTAATCTCTCTGAGGTAGGGAATATTTCTCAGGGTTGTGTGATGCCAGAACGGCAGACGTCCGTTTGTCATAACCAGAGGATATTTTTTGCCGACCTCGTTGTCGGGGCTTTCTGAAGGTTTGAGGTAGTAAGGCAGCGGATCATAATCCTTTGCCACGGGAGGCAGAGGATAGGTTGTGAAGGGCTGGCCTGTACGTCCCAGAATGATAAGGCTTTCCATATAGCCCTCAACCTTGCCCGTTCCGGTGTTGAACCCTTTCACTTTGCCTGTTTTAGGATCGATTTCCTTATAAACATAGTAGCGTCTGAATTTTTCCATGGGGGTGAACTCAAACGGAGTCTTGCTTTTGTACTCCTCCCATGTCATGCCGAAGAAGCTTGTCCAGTGGTCAAGCTGTTCCTCATATGTGTTGTAATAGGGGGATTCGGGAGCTGTCTGCGCCTTGTCAAAGGAGCGCTTGCAGTTTTCATGCCCCAGTTCGCCGCAGCGTTTTGCTATCTGAGCCCAGATCCATGTTTCATTAGCTGTTTCATAAAGATGCGTAACAGCCTTGCGTGAGAAGCATTTGTTGAGTGAAGCTGTTATGAAGTCTGATTCGAGCCACTCAGTAGCCGGCAGCAGATAGTCGGAATAAGCGGAAAAAGATGTGGGATAAAGGAACATATGAACTATCAGTTCAAGGTTCTTCATTCCCTCAACCCAAGCTGCCGCATTAGCCACAGTGCCGAGCTTATTGCCTGAGCGCTCAAGCCATGCTTTAAGTTTATAAGGCTTGCCTGTGGTCATGGCATCAAGTATCGCAGTGGGCTGAGCTATCCACCAGTGGAGCATGCCTTTGTGCTCATTGGAGCCCAGACGTTTTTTAAGCTGTGCTTCTGAGAGGAAGCTTTTAAGTTTTGTGGTTCTGAGGAGTCCTCCGACGCCCTTGTCTTCATAACGCTGAAGCAGAACGCCCGGTTTTTCAAAATAACCCATGAGAATATGCAGAACAGCGGTTACGTGGGCTGCCTGAGTTGAGTTGGGGGTCTGGTCTGTTGCCACGCCCAGAGCTATGCTGGAAGGAGCGTCTTTGGCAAACATCAGTATGGCTTTCTCTATTGTTTTGGGGTCAAGCCAGCATTCTTTTCCGGCAGCCTGAAGCGTCCAGGGTTCTGCCCTTTCTTTAAGAAGCTGAAATCCGGTTTTGTACTCCGCTCCGTTTATCGTAAATGTTCCTTCAAGCGCAGGGCTGAGGCTTTCGTCATAAGGGAAGGGGAGGGGCTTAGCTGAGTTTGTTTTGGTGTCCCACACCACAAATGTCTTGTCATCGGCATCTTTGAAAAGTTCCTTGCCTCTGAGCATCATTTTTGTTTTTGTATTCACGAGGAAGGGCAGGTTAGACCACCTCAGTACAAAGTCTTTGTCATAGAGCTTGTTTGCGATTATGTAGCGCACCCATGCCAGTCCGAGAGCAACATCCGTTCCGGGTCTGATAGGCAGCCATATATCCGCTTTTGAGGCATCCGCAGTAAAACGGGGATCAATTACAACTGTTTTCAGACCTCTTGCTCTGTTTTCAGCAAGAACGCGTCCCGCCTGTGAGGGTCCGCTGTATGCGGGCGCAGTGCCCCACATAACAAGGCTGTTGGCGTTTTTCTCATTATAGAAGTAGAGTTCCACACCGTTTGAGTCGCCAAGGCTGGTATCTGAGCCCTGATAGGTTTTATTGTCGCCGTATGCCATGCCGTAGATAAGTGTTCTGGGCATATAACACTGGGCAGCTCCGGGTTCAAACCAGTTCGGCGTATCAAATGTGTCACAGAATCTGCATGCGCCGTTGAAGTTGGGGTTCCCGCCGCCTCCGGTTGATGCGAATACTGATTCAGCGCCGTATTTTGCGCGTATTTCCATGAGTTTGTGGGCTATTTCGTCTATAGCCTGCTCCCATGAAATACGTTTCCACTTGTTCTCTCCCCTCAGACCGACTCTTTTGAGCGGATATTTAAGTCTGTTGGGGTGATAGAGTGCCTGAATTCCGGAAAGCCCTTTGACGCACAGAGCGCCTTCGCTTCTGGAAAAATCAGGGTCGCCGTCAAGTTTGACAACACGCCCGTTTTTGACATGGGCAAGCACACCGCAGTCTGCTGTACAGCTTCGGCAGTTTGTTCTGACTATCTTGGTGTCGTCAGTTGTTGCCGCTTCCGCCCCTGGTACAAGGCTGCCGCCGAGCAGCGAACCGGCAGTTGCCATAGTGCCGGCAACCGCTGTGGCCTTTAAAAAGTCCCTACGATTCAGTTTTAAATGCTGCATTAAATCCTCCTGAAAATTTGTACATAAGATACTGTTGTTATTTATGATTTAAGAGATTCCAACCTGCCGCGGCCTCTATGCCCGGCTCTGTTGAAACCCACTTAACATCCCACTCAATACCGCCTGCGTCCTCCAGCTCGCCCAGAAAATAGCTGGCAAAGATATTCTCGTGTCTCATTAACTCGTTATCTGCCAGCATGTTCTCAATTTCCTGAATTGTTTTCGGCTGAGCGCATGTGCGGATTATTGATATAAAAATTTCCGCATATTCAGGCGAACTCCTGAAAAGTCCGGTCAGTCTGCTGTGGGGAGCTGCTGCATCAGCCACAGTTTTTCCTGCCGGTGTCGTTTTGAGTTCTATGCTGTTTTCCGTTTCAGATGTTTCCAGCCCGCCTGTCTCAAGAAGGCAATTAATAACTGCCTGAGGGGAATGGAACATCGCCTTGGCTCCTGTCCATTTTCTTATCTGGGTTTTGACATCCTCAAGAAGGCGGGGTGTGAGACAGTATGTGAGAGTTTTGTACATTATTTCCCGTGAGGCAGGTTCTGCGGCTATTTTAGTAAACAGTTCATCCGCCCCTGATACAGGGTTTGCTGTCTGAGTGCTCTGATTCATAAAGTTCTCCTGAAATAAAATTATTTAACCCTGTTGCTCTATGCGTCAGCAGGGGCTATATTTCTGTTGGGCAGTGCGTTTGCTAAATTATGTAATGCAATGGAAATGCCAACAGGGTGTCCTGACAAAAACTGTTTATTAACAAGAACATATCTTTTGGCATATTTTTTATGAGTGTCTCATAAGTGAGATCTGTCTCATATTTAAGTCAGTATTTTTTATTTAGCTGGATTGTGTTCAATCCCAGCACAGAGGCGTTTTATGAAAAAGAAGAGCCAGATGTGGCAGCCTAAGCCCATTGTCCTTACCAGTTGCGATCCTGAGGTCTGGAGAAAAGTAGCCGAAGCAAAGCAGGTACTTGTTGAAACCGGACAGCTACCCGATGACGCAGCTTTTATCCCAGAGGAAATAGTAGAGATGTGGAGACGCTCCATCCGCTACGGAATCAGGTGGGATAAGCCGATCAGGGTTCCTAAGCTGAGCAAAAGCGATTTCGAGCGTATTAAGGAGAAGAAGAGCCTTTTCATTGAGGTTGCGACAGGGTTAATAGAAGAGTTTCAGGAGATACTGGAAGGCACAGACTTTACTATGTCAATCACCGACGAAAACGGAATCCTTCTCAGCAAAACAAATAACTCGGATAAGATATGGAACGACTTCCTGCTTGAGATAGGCGATGTCTGGAGTGAGGAGTATGTTGGCTGCACTGCCCATACCCTTGCTCTGGCTTACAGCCGCCCTATTCAGATAATGGGTCCCGCAAACTTTTATAAGTTTCTCGAAAGCAACCTCAGCTCAGCGGCTCCCATCTTTAATGAATACGGAGACACAATAGGAAGTATAAGGCTTGTTCAGAGAAACGCTGATATTACAAGGATGATGACACACACTCTGGGCTGGGTTACCTCTGTTGCTTCGGCAATCAGCAGCCAGCTTAAGCTGTTCAGAAGGGACAAACGCCTTAAACTGATGAACTCAACCCTTAAGGCAACCTTTGCCCACATTGAGGACGGATATATCTCAATAGATGATTCAGGAAGGATCATAAATATAAACAAGGAAGCGGCAAGGCTGCTGAATCTTCCCGGTGACACCAAAATCAATTTCTTTTCCATATTGTCTGATTCCGCCCCCTTGATCAACACCCTCAATACCGGCAGGGCTGTTCTTGACCAGCATCTCATGCTGAAAACGGATTCGGGTGCGCACTTCGTTGCTGACATTGAACCTTTTCACGGGGACAGCCTGAGATATGCTCAGGGAGCGGTTATACGGATAAGGAGAAAAACAGAAGCACAGAAAACGGACGAATCGGTAAGGGTTTCAAGCATCACTTTTGACAGAATAATAGGAAACAGTCAGGTTATGGAAACCCTTAAAGATACTGCTAAAATGGTTTCTCGCAAGCCGATTAACATACTCCTTCTGGGCGAAAGCGGAACCGGAAAGGAGGTCTTTGCTCAGGCGATACACAACTATTACTACAAATCCGGCCCGTTTGTAGCCATCAACTGCGCATCAATTCCTGCAAACCTTATAGAGAGCGAGCTGTTTGGCTATGAAAGCGGGGCATTTACCGGAGCGGAAAAAGCAGGGAGAAAGGGAAAGATTGAATACGCGAACGGGGGTACGCTTTTTCTTGATGAAATAGGGGATATGCCCACAGCTCTCCAGCCTGTTCTTCTCCGGGTTCTGGAGGAGAAAAGAGTCACAAGAATCGGCGGGAATAAGAGCATCCCGGTTGATTTCAGAATTATTTCCGCAACCAATAAACCTTTGTGCGGCAATTTTACGGAAGAAAAGTTCCGTCAGGATCTGTATTTCAGGCTTGCGGTAGTAAAGCTTGAGCTTCCGCCTCTCAGGGAGCGGGGGAAGGACATACTCCTTCTGGCTGATAATTTTATCAAAAACACCTGTAATAACTTCAATATGCCAGTCTGTACACTGGCCAAGGAAACCGAAAAAATCCTTATGGAGTTTCCCTGGCCGGGCAACGTCAGGCAGCTTCAGAACGCAATGATATACGCGGTAACTGTCGCCGCCGGAAGAATCATTATGCCCAAAGACCTGCCGCAGGACATAACAGGCGGAGTTACCTACTCTCTTTCAAATAAGCTGGACGTCCTTAAAGATATGGAGAAGGATGTGATCCTGAAAACTGTCAGGGAGACCGGAAGTGCCACAGAGGCCGCAAAAATTCTGGGCATAAGCAGAGCGACATTGTACAGAAAAATAAAAAGCTGATAAGCTTTATATTGATATTTCATTTATCTGAGGGACAAATGCTCAGCAATCGTTATTTTATTTTATTCATCGTATTTTCTGCCGGCGTTGCGGCTCCCCTTAACCAGTTTAAGGTTCCGCCCATGATGATGCAGCTTGTGGAGCATTTTGATATGAGCCTTGCGGTTTCCGGCTGGCTTATGTCTTTATTTGCCCTTGTGGGAATGCTGTTTGCACTCCCTTCCGGTCATATTATAGGCCGGATAGGGATGAAAGCTTCCGGAATTATCGCCCTGACAGCACTTCTGGGCGGCTCTGTTCTGGGCGGGATGTCAACCTCGCTGCTTATGCTGATTTCAAGCCGTATAATTGAGGGCATAGGTCTCTGTCTCATTTCTGTTACAGGGCCTGCTGCTATTTCAGCATGGTTTCCGCCGGAAAAAAGAGGCGCGGCTATGGGTGTGTGGGCGACATGGGTTCCTATAGGAACGATTACAATGTTCATTGCCGCCCCTGCACTTGGTGTATGGCACAACGCATGGATATTCACCTCTGTTTACACATTTGCGGTTCTTGTAGCTTTTATATTGTTTTTTCATATGCCCGAAAGCCTGAAAGCCGGGCAGAAGACAAACCGCCGCACCTGCGGCAGCCAGTATTCAAATAAAAGCATTTGGCTTCTCGCCTTTGTTTTCATGATTTACAATATTGTTATAGTATCCGTCAAAACCTACGCCCCTATCTTTCTTGAGCAGGAGCACGGGCTTTCTTTATTAAAAGCCTCAATGCTTACGGCGCTCATCATGCTGTTTTCTCTTGTCTCGGCGCCTCTGTGCGGATGGCTTTCCGATGTGCTCAAATCAAGAAAGCTTATCCTGACCTCAGGGCTTATCATTGTCTGTTTCGTGATGCTTTTTCTTTTCGGAGCAGGAACTGCGTTCTTCACTTTTCTGATTATCATGCTCGGAATTACAGGGGGGATCGTTCCGACTATTACCTTCTCATCGGTTCCTGAAATAATGACAGAACCGCACCTTACAGGTAAAGGGATGTCAGTTATAGCGCTCGGACAAAATGCGGGAATGTTCTGCGGTCCGGTTGCATTCAGTTTTTTAGCCGGCTGCTATTCATGGCAGACAGCAGGATACATAATGGTTCCCCTTGTCCTCTGTGCCCTGACGGCATCATTTATGATAAAAGTGAGATAGAAATGTAAAGTATTAAATTTCAGTTGAAAACAGCCTGAAGGACAATCACTGAACCTCAACAGGAAAATTGAGGCCGAGACCTATTATCGTAAGCCTCAGTTTCACTTTCATTTCACCTCATTGTTCCGATAATGATTGATTAATACTTAACTGGTTTTATATTTGATTAATGCATTGGGGCATTTATTGATGAATTTTATTAGCGAGTCTCTTCGTTTAAGAATAGTACTGGTGTTTGTGGCGTTCAGCATCCTTCTCGGCGGTGCACTTGCTGCCGGTATCCTTATTTCCACTAAGTATGCTGAAAAATACATTCTGAAAAAGAGGCTTAACCTTGAAACGGACAGGTATATTGAGTCGGTTGTTAATTCTCCTTTCTCTCCGGTGATTTTCAGTCCTGAGATTCTTTTGCCCGAATCTCCCTACATGACTTCATATCTGGACGAAAACCTTCTTCCTGATTGGGCGGCAAAAGACCTTACTGAGATCCCTGAAGGAAACTATGAAAAGCATAACGATAAACAGAACTATTATGTTGCAGTTAGGGATCTCGGAAACGGTCAGAGGCTTTATATTCTGTTTAACGTTACCACACTCCTGACTGATCATATTGCAATCAATGTTTCCAGAACTTATTTCACCGTCATACTTGTGCCTATATTCATTGTTGGACTTCTTTTGGGAGTAATGACTTCATACAAGGCTGTGTCTCCTGTGGTGCGGCTCACGAAAATCATAAAACGCAGAGATTCTACCGGAAAACTTCCGAAAAACCTCGCCGCATATTTTAGGAATGATGAGGTGGGGTTTCTTGCAAAAGCATTGGAACATTCCATAAACGAAATGCAGTCCGCATTGGACAGAGAAAAGGCTTTTGCGCGTGACGCCAGCCATGAGCTGCGTTCGCCTGTAACTGTTGTTCAGGGAGCTATCAGGATACTGGCTGAAGAGCCGGAATGCGGCAGCGAAAAAACGCAGAATGTTATTTCTCGCATAAAAAGAGCCTCGCTCAATATGGAACATCTGATCAACTCCTTTTTGTGGCTTTCCCGGCAGGAGCGGCACGAAAGCGGCAGTTCATGCAGGGCTGCATCGGTGATAAGGGAAAGCGTGGAAAACAACAGCTACCTGCTCAGGAACAAGCCGGTTGAAGTGAAGGTCTGCGAATATGCAGATGTTGTTCTGCCTGTGGCTTCTGAATTTTTCTATATTGTTGTGAGTAATATAATACGAAATGCCATTACTTATACAAAAAAAGGAGAGATAGTTGTTTCAATATACGAAACCTACATATCAGCACGGGATACTGGTCCGGGTATACCACAGCATGTAAGAGACAGCTTAAATGACGCAGAGGGAGTTGCCATGGCTGATGGATTTGGCTTCGGTCTCTCCATCGCGCACAGAATGTGCACTCAGTTGGGCTGGAAGCTTGAGCTTAAGTCAGGCGGGGGAAAAGGTTCTGATGTTATTATTCATTTCGGCAGCAGTGCGTCCATCTGCGGATTGCCGAAGATGCCTTTGGAGGGTTGAATGCAGTTGAATCGCAGAGAATTTATCAAAAGAGCGGCGGCGGCTCTTGCTGTTCTGACTTGTAGCCCTGAAGTGCTGGCGGAAAGCGGTGAGAAGGTTATTGTGCATGCCACGCATTTCGGTCCTGTACAGGCTCATGTCAAGCAGGGGAAAGTGGTGAAAATTGAGGCAATGGGAATGGATATGAACCCTGTGGACATACTCTATGCTTTGAATGAAGCCCTTTATGCCCCGAACAGGATTAAGTATCCGTGCATAAGGAAAAGTTATCTGAGAGGTTCGGACAACAGGCATTTACGGGGAGCAGAAGAGTTTGTAAGAGTGAGTTGGGACGATGCGTTTGATCTTTTAGCGGAATCTCTTGTAAAAACAAAACAGAAATACGGCAATGAGTCCATATTCAAATCCACCTACGCCAGATGGGCTCATCCCGGCAGAATACATCAGGCAGCAGGGCTTCAGGGAAGAATGCTCGGTATTTTCGGCGGGTTCTGCGACACTGTGGGCGATTATTCAGCGGGAGCAGCAGCCCAGCTTCTCGCATATATAATGGGAGATATGGAGGTTTACAGCCAGCAGACTTCAAGGGAGGTGGTGCTGAAACATACGGAGCTTCTTTTGATGTGGGGCACTGACCCTTTTAAAACAGACAAGATAGACTATCAGGTACCCATACACTCAGGCAATGAATGGTTCAGGAAGATGCGTGACAGGGGGGTTAAGTTTGTGAATATCGACCCCACCAGAAGTGCAACAATCAAAGCGCTGGAGAGCGAATGGGTGCCGATAAAAGCGGCAAGCGATGTGGCAATGATACTTGCAATGTGCCACACCCTGTATGAGGAGAACCTGTACAATAAAAAATTTATCAGCAAATATACAGTTGGGTTTGATGTATTTATTAAATATCTCAAAGGTGAAACTGACGGAGTTGTGAAAAACGCAGAATGGGCGGAAAAAATATGTGGTGTTCCTACAGAAAAAACAAAAGAACTGTCCAGAATGAGCGTGAAGCACAGGACTCTTCTTTCCGGAAGCTGGTCCTGTCAGAGAATTGAATACGGAGAGCAGTTCCATTGGAGCCTTGTGGCTCTCGGATGTATGATAGGTCAGATAGGGCTGCCCGGCGGCGGGCTCTATTTCAATATGTCCTTCTGCGGCGCCGGAACTCCATACTCAGGCGCAGGTGTTCCGCTTATGCTTTCTCAGAAAAAGAATCCGGTAGGGATTAACATACCCGCTTCCAGAATGGCGGAACTTCTTCTTAATCCGGGTAAAACAATCCCTTATAACGGGCGGAGACTGACATACCCAAATATAAAGCTTATTTATTCCGCAGGGGTGACGCCTATAGGTCACCATCCAGATGTGAATAAGCTCATAGAAGGAATCCGCAGGGTTGATACAGTGATTACCCATGAACCGTGGTGGACGCCCACTGCAAAATATTCCGATATAGTGCTTCCTGTGGCGACCAGCTTTGAACGCAATGATATCTCTTTCGGCTCATCCTACGGAGTGGAGTATGTTTTTGCAATGAAAAAGGTTATAGAGCCAATGTTTGATGCAAAGCACGATTTTGACATTTTTCGGGAGCTTTCAAAAAGGCTTGGCTTTGAAAAGGAGTTTACCGAAGGAAAAACTGCCGATGAGTGGATACGTTGGAGCTACGGGAAAATGAAGTCGCATGTGCCTTTTAAAGAGTTCTGGGAGAAGGGGTACGTTCATTTCACTCCGCCTAAGAACAGTGTTGAATATGTGCGTTATGCGGATTTCAGAAAAGATCCTGTTGAAAATCATCTTCGCACTCCTTCAGGAAAGATAGAGCTGTTCAGCGAGAAAATAGCCTCATTCGGTTATAGCGACTGTCCGGGGTATCCCGTATGGCTGGAGCCGACCGAGGGAATCAGCTCACCGCTGGTAAAGAAATATCCTTTTCAGCTTCTGACTCCGCACCCTGAGCATAGGCTGCATTCCCAACTGGATAATACTTCTCTGAGTGTCAAATACAAAGTTGACAAACGGGAGCCTGCGCTTATTAACAAAGGCGATGCCTCCAAGCTGGGGATTAAACACGGCGATCTTGTTGAGGTTTATAATGACAGGGGCAGCATAGTTTGCTGTGCATTCCTGACCGATGACATTGTGCCCGGAGTTACGGCAGTGGCGGAAGGTGCATGGTATTGCGCGGAAAACCCTGAAAAAAATAATTCCAGATGCCTTTCCGGTCAGGTAAATGTGCTGACCTCAGATCGTCCTACATCACGTTTTGCGCAGGCTATTTCTGCAAATACCTGTCTTGTGGGGATTAAAAAGCTTAAGGGTATTCCGCCGGAGAATACCGCATATGAGTGCCCTGAAATTCTGGACTTTGTGAAATAGATAAAAAATTTCGGATTAAGGAAGAACCGGGAAAAGTTTCTGTATGTGAATGTTTGTTTACATGAGCGCTTCACTAAGGTTTCACTAACATGGAACTAATATTGTCAAATGATGCGGGTGATTTGATGGAAAATAGAATGCAGGGATCTGAAGGAATGAAACTTCTGCTGGTTGAGGATGATCCGGATATTTCAGAGAATATCATAGATTTCCTCGAAAGGCACGGGAACAGTCTGGACTATGCGATGGACGGGGATTTTGCACTGGAACTTCTGCATGAGAACAATTATGACGCTGTTATTCTTGATATTAATCTGCATGGCATAAACGGATTTGAGATCTGCAAAAGGATAAGGCAGAACATGCGTCTCAAGATACCTGTTCTGATGCTTACAGCAAGGGTTATGCTTGGTGACAAGGTTCAGGGGTTTGAATCAGGAGCAGACGATTATCTCACAAAACCCTTTGATCCTGAGGAGCTCCTTTTAAGGCTTAGGGCTCTGACACGGAGATACAGGCAATGTGTTGCAAGTGTTTTCAGAGTTGCTGATCTCACGCTTGATCCTGAAAACGGTTTGGCAGAGCGTGACGGTGTGCGCATAACTCTTCCTTATGCCTGTTTCAGGATATTGCTTCGTCTCATGGAAAAATATCCGGGAATCGTCACAAGAGAAGAACTGGAGTTTGATATATGGAAAGATCAGCCGCCCATGAGCAACTCTCTGAAGTCGCATTTTTATATGCTGAGGCAGCTCATTGATAAGCCCTTTGAAAAACAGCTTCTGCACTGCATACGCGGCAGAGGATACAAAATAGACGATAACTATGCGGAGACTGCGTCTGACAGGCATTGTTAAATATCTGAATTCATGTTATTTTGCTGATTAAGCGCCTTATATCTGTTCAATATCCTTTCGTTTGTCTTTATTAATAATTAATTATTTCCTGAAACCATAAATACTGTTTATGTTTTTGGTTGTCTGCTTATGCTTGATACTAAAAATATGTCAAGAGCACATGTTCTTTTTATAATAAAGTATTTTCACACAAATATTTGATTCCGTTTCACTTTCATTTCACTTTCTGTCTGATAATTTTTCAAGGAACTACAGTAGGTTTATCCGGAAGGTCTTTGCCGGATTTCATTTGTACATTTTTAACAAAGGAGGAAGTATGCGCTACCTGTCGGTTAGTTGTATGCTTGCGTGTCTTCTGCTTTTCGTTGCAGTTGGGGCACAAGCATTTGAGAACGGCGCTTCGAACACGCCGGACAGCTGGACGCAGCAG